>JALRGZ010000255.1 GCA_023253295.1 Flavobacterium sp. | reverse complement strand
AGCATGGCATTTGGCAGGTGAAACTCAAAAAGTTCCTGCACAAAAAATGATTGATTTTACCCAATCAAAAGTTTCAAAAGAGATTCCAAAAACTTCTTATGTACCTGGAACTACTCCGGTAGAATTAGGACAGGTTTTTCCAGGGTTTTTAACCCAAATTCTACGCGAAGGATTTACCGCTTTCGGTAAATCCATGAAAGGATATTTGACTAATGAAGCGATATTGCACGCGCCGGAATCCAGAACATCGTCTCCTGTACGAATCCCGAGAGATAATATGACCTTGGAACATTTGCAAATAAAAGGCTTGTATCCTTGCGGAGAAGGAGCAGGCTATGCAGGTGGAATTATCTCTGCGGCCATTGATGGTGAAAAATGTGCTTTGATGATTGCTGAAGCTTTAAATAAAAAACCTCGAATTATTACATAATCGAGGTTTCTAAGTTTATTATTTTTTTTTCAATCGGTCTTTAAATACCTTTTCAAATTTTTCTAATTTCTGTTGGATAACCATTCGGCAATAAGGTTTGTTTTTATTGAATTCGTAATAATCCTGATGATAGTCTTCGGCTTCGTAGAAGTTTTTAAAAGCTTCTACTTTAGTTACTATCGGACTATTGTAGACTTTGTTTTGGTTTAATTCATTAATAATATCCTGAGCAGTTTTTCTTTGTGCTTCATTATTGTAAAAAATTACAGAACGATATTGTGTCCCTGTGTCCGCTCCCTGACGGTTTAAGGTAGTTGGGTCGTGAACTGTGAAGAAAACTTTTAGAATTTCATCCAAATTAGTTTTTGTTTTGTCAAAAGTAATTTGAACGACTTCCGCATGTCCTGTTTTTCCGGTACAAACTTCCTCGTAACTAGGATTTGCTTTATTTCCCCCTGAAAAACCAGAAACGACTGTTTTTACGCCATTTAATTTTTCAAAAACAGCTTCGATACACCAATAGCAACCTCCACCAAGAGTAATTGTTTCTAAGTTGGTATTGCTTTTTTTAGGTTTGTTTTGAGCTGTAATGCTTAAGGATATCAATAATAATAGTAAAAATGACTTTTTCATGATGTTATTTTTGAGGAGTTTCATTTTGTGAGCTGTTGTCTGGGATAAAATCAAGCGCAATTGAATTCATGCAATATCTTTTTCCGGTTGGGGCAGGTCCGTCATCAAAAAGATGGCCTAAATGACCACCGCATCTTCCACAAAGTGCTTCTATTCGTTCCATGTTATAGGAGAAATCGTTTTTGAAAACGATACTTTTTTTGTTTTCCTGTTCAAAGAAGCTTGGCCAACCACAACTGCTGGAAAATTTGGATGTAGAACGAAATAATTTGTTTCCGCAGGAAGCACAATAGTAGGTTCCTTTAATGTCGGTATTCCAATATTTTCCAGTAAAAGCTCTTTCGGTTTCTGCATGTCGCATTACAAGATAAACGTCTTCTGGTAGCACTTTTTTCCATTCGGCATCACTTAAATTAAGTTTTGTGGTGTCAGTATTGGAGTAGTATGGATTAGCTGGTTTGCTTATTTTGTTATCAATAGTAGTCGTTTCTTTTATTTCCATTGTTTGTTTGTTTTGTCCGCAGGCGGTTAAAATGAACAAGGGAAGCAATATAAGATAATTGATATATACGTTAGATTTCATGGATTTGTTTTTAGAGATTGTTTTTCGTTTACATACAAAGTTAGTGTTCAAAAAGCTGTTTTGTTGTCGCTTAAACAACATTTTAACAGGTTTTTATAGGTTGTTTAACTTATAGTATTTACGAAAAAGTAATAGGTTTGGTTTTTGAAAGTTTAGAGCTTGATTTAATATGTATTTTTCCTTTTTTCAATTTTAAAAATCGAAAGAGAGCTTGACGCAATAGTGTTTCCTTATCTTTTTTGTATTTTTGTCTAGCTATAAAAAAATATGACAGAAGAAAACGTAATACTGGTTAACGAAAATGATGAGCCTATTGGCTTAATGCCAAAATTAGAAGCTCATGAAAAAGCGGTATTACACCGTGCCTTTTCGGTTTTTGTATTAAATGATAAAAACCAATTGATGTTGCAACAACGCGCACATCATAAATACCATTCTCCATTGTTGTGGACTAATACCTGTTGTAGTCATCAACGTGAAGGCGAAACAAATCTTCAGGCTGGGAACAGAAGGTTGATGGAAGAAATGGGATTTCAAACCGAATTAAAGGAATTATTTCATTTTATTTATAAAGCACCATTCGATAATGGCTTAACCGAGCATGAATTAGATCATGTGATGATTGGTTATT
Organism: Flavobacterium sp.; assembly: GCA_023253295.1. Lineage (GTDB taxonomy): Bacteria > Bacteroidota > Bacteroidia > Flavobacteriales > Flavobacteriaceae > Flavobacterium. Next base: position 17,682 of record JALRGZ010000255.1, on the reverse strand, counting down.
ATAATGAAGCACCATCGATTAATCCGGATGAGGTGGAATCTTGGAAGTGGATGGATATTGAAGAAGTAAAACAGGATATAAGTGTAAATCCGGAGGTTTATACGGTTTGGTTTAAAATAATTTTTGAAGAATTCTATCATTTTTTAGAAGAACATAAAGTTTAAAATTGTTTTTAGATTTTAAAATTGGATTATGAGAGTAACAATTAGTAGAAAAGCACATTTTAATGCAGCGCATCGTTTGTATCGTAAAGATTGGACTTTTGAGCAAAATGATGCTGTTTTTGGGAAATGTAATAATCCTAATTTTCACGGTCATAATTATGAGTTAATTGTAAGTGTTACTGGACCGATTAATCCGGAAACGGGTTATGTAATGGATGCAAAGATTTTGGCTGATATTATTAAGGAAGAAGTAGAAGATGCTTTTGATCATAAAAATCTCAATCTGGACGTAGCTGAATTTGAAAACTTGAATCCTACAGCCGAGAATATTGTGGTTGTGATTTGGAATAAAATGAGAAAACGTATTGAATCTCATTTTGAATTGGAAGTAGTTCTTTATGAAACTCCTCGAAATTTTGTAAGTTATAAAGGTGAATAATGACTTTGAAAGTAGGAGATAGGGTTCCGGAATTTTCTGCTGTGGATGCGACAGGAAAGTTATTTGAAAGTCAATCTCATATTGGTAAAAAAGTAGTTATCATTTATTTTTACCCTAAAGATGATACACCACAATGTACCGCTCAGGCTTGTGGTTTCCGTGATCATTTTTCTGAATTTCAAAATTTGGATATTGAAATAATCGGAATCAGTGCTGATGATGAGTCTTCGCATCAGAAATTTATCCAAAAATACAATCTGCCTTTTGTATTGCTGTCTGATCCTGATAATGCAATCCGAAATCTTTTTGGAGTGCCTTCCAGATTATTTGGATTACTAGCCGGACGGGTGACTTATTTGGTAGATAAAGACGGAATTATTCAGGAAATTTTTGACAATTGGATAGGGAAGAAGCATGTTGCCAGAATGCTGGACAAAATGATAAAATAATCTATAGATTTGAATAAAAAGTACTTGTTTTAAAATGGCTTAGCAAGTTACTTTTGTTATTACTAAAAACAAACAAATTAAACTTAGAAACAAATGAAGAACATCTATCCATTGCAATTTGAACCTATTTTAAAAGAACGTATTTGGGGTGGCGAAAAATTAAAAACAGTTTTAGCCAAACCCATTGAATCAACAACTGTTGGTGAAAGTTGGGAATTATCTACAGTTGAAGGTGATGTTAGTGTGGTGGCTAATGGAGAGTTGAAAGGAGCTTCGTTAATGACACTTATTGATGAGTCTCCAAATGAAATTTTAGGGACAGCCGTTTATGAAAGATTTGGAAAACAATTTCCCTTATTATTTAAATATTTAGATGCGAGAGAAGATTTGTCTATCCAGGTACATCCTAATGATGAATTAGCTAAAGAACGTCATAATTCATTTGGGAAAACAGAAATGTGGTATATCATGCAAGCAGATGAAGATGCTCGTATCATTGTTGGTTTTAAAGAAAAGTCAAATGCCGATGAATATGTAACGAATCTTAAAAATAAAAGTTTGCTTACTATTTTAGATGATGTCAAAGTAAAATCAGGGGATGTATTCTTTTTAGAAACGGGGACTGTGCATGCTATTGGTGCTGGATTGGTTGTTGCCGAAATTCAACAAACTTCTGATATTACCTATAGAATTTACGATTTTGACAGAGTGGATGCTCAGGGTAATGGTAGGGAATTGCATATTGATTTAGCTTTGGATGCTATTAATTATGATAAAGTAGATACTTATAAAGAGTATGCTAAAGCTGTTAATCAATCGAATACAGTTGTTGATTGTCCTTATTTTACGACTAATTTTATTCCGTTAGAAGGGGAGAAGGTTGTTAATAAAAATGGAGCAACTTTTACGGTTTATATGTGTGTGGAAGGAGCCTTTGAATTAGAATGTAATGGTGTGAAATACAGTTATAAAAAAGGAGATACTGTACTGCTTCCTGCTGCTATTCAGTTGTTTGTTTTAAATGGAAGAGCTTCTGTTTTAGAAATTTACATTTCATAGTGGCAAATAAAAAGTTTATGTGTACTTTTGCAAGCGCAAATTAAAATTAAATAAAAATGGCAAACGTTAAGAATTTAAAGAAAGACATCAACTACGTTTTAGGTGATATTATTGAGGCGGTTTACTTGTTTGAACTTTCAACTACAGGAAAACCAACAGCGGAAACGAATAATTTAATTGATGAAGCCATTGCAGCTTTCGATAATTTGATTACAAAAGTGAATGCTAAGAATGTTGAAAACAAAAAAGCTCACTTTAAGCAAATCAATGTAGAATTGGAACAAGTTGCAAATCAATTGATTGCTAAAATCAACGAATTGTAGTCAGTAAAAAGCGAAAAAAAGTGCAAATTTAGTTTGGAAAATTAAATTACAGATGTATCTTTGCACCCGTAATAATGACGCCGATGTAGCTCAGCTGGCTAGAGCAGCTGATTTGTAATCAGCAGGTCGTGGGTTCGAGTCCCTCTATCGGCTCAAAAGAAACATTCTTTATTTGGATGTTTTTTTATTGAGAAATCAATATCATTATTACACAATTGCCGATGTAGCTCAGCTGGCTAGAGCAGCTGATTTGTAATCAGCAGGTCGTGGGTTCGAGTCCCTCTATCGGCTCAAGATAAACCATCTAACGGTTGTTAGGTGGTTTTTTTGTTTTTGGGCATTCTTGAAAATTAAAAAGATGAAATAAAAAAATGCCGTCTAAAAGGATTAGACGGCATTTTTTATATTGTGGTATATTGTTTTATATTTTTACTGGTTTTTCGGCTGTAAAGACGAAATAAAAGCCAATTAAAATAAATGGGATGCTTAACCATTGTCCGGTTGAAAGTAAGCCTAAAGCACTTTCAAATCCACCTTGACTTTCTTTGACTGATTCTACAACCATTCTGACTGAGAAAAGTAATACCAGGAATAGGCCAAACAGGTATCCGGTTTTTTTTCTGGCTTCTGTTTTCCAGTACAAGTAGAATAATATTGCAAAAACAAAAATGTAGCAGAATGCTTCGTATAGTTGTGTTGGGTGTTTTGTTGGAACTTGTGCTAATAAATCGGCGTATTTTGGATTGGTTGCAATCGCGGTATAGGCTTCTTTTGGATTGGCAATTTGAGTTGCATTAACTGCATCAGCTTTGCTGTAATAATCATGCAGGAATCGTATACCAAAAGGGGAGTTAGTGATTTTACCTACAATTTCCGAATTGAAAAAGTTACCTAAACGAACAAATATTGCTCCGCTGGCTACAGGAATAACAATACGGTCTAAAATCCATAATAATGGTCTTTTAAGGATGTTTTTGCTGTAAAAATACATCGCGACAATAATAGATATTGCTGCTCCGTGACTGGCTAATCCCTGAAAACCTGTAAATTCGAATTTTGGAGTAAATCTAAATGGCAATATGATTTCAGATAAATGGTTTCTGAAATATTCCCAGTCGTAAAAGAAAACATGACCTAAGCGTGCTCCGATTAAAGTAGCGAGGACACTCCATACAAATAAAGAGTCTAGTTTTTCTAGGGATTCATTTTCGCGTTCGAAAATGTTTTTCATAATATACCAGCCTAATCCAAATGCGATCACAAACATTAAGCTGTAATATCTAATTACAAAAAAACCTAAATCAATACCTTCGGATGGATTCCATACGATGTTTAAAGCCTGTGTCATGTAATTTTGTTTTTTATATAGGTGTAAAATTAAATATTAAAAGTAAAAAGAGTACTAATTAAAGGTTAATGTTTGTTACAATCTCTTTTTTTAGGTACCGGATCATAGCCGCTTTTTCCCCAAGGGTGGCAACTAAAAATTCTTTTGATTCCTAGATAACCACCGTATAATAAGCCATGAGTTCGTAAGGCTTCAATCATGTATGTCGAACAACTAGGAGTAAATCTACAAGTTGCGGGTGTTAGAGGTGAGAATACCAATTGGTAAAATCTCACCAATATAATTAATGGAAATATGATGATTTTTGAAAACATTTTAGAGTTTATGGATGATTTTAGAATTCATAAAAGAAAATATTTTCAATGTTTTTTGCTTCTAACTAGATGCTGAAAGTAGTTCCTTCTTTGCTGTCTTTTAATTGGATTCCTAAAGCAAGCAATTGGTCTCTAATGTGGTCCGACATGGTGAAATCTTTATCGGCACGAGCCTTGTTTCTCATGCTGATTAACATGTTGATGGTTCCTTCTAGTTTATCGTTGCTACTATCGGATGCTTTTTGGTTTTCAAGACCTAAAACATTAAAAACAAAAGCGTTGATGGTGTTTGTGAGGATTTCTAAATCGGCAGCGCTGATAGTTTCTTTATTATCTTTTAATAAGTTGATGTATCGAACACCTTCGAATAAATGAGCAATTAAAATAGGAGTATTGAAATCATCATTCATGGCATCATAACAAAGTTGTTTCCAGCTTGCAATATCTAAAGAGCTACTTGGGCTTGTTTTGATTTGATTTAATGAATCGACAGCTTCCATCAATCTTTTATATCCTTTTTCGGCAGCTACAATAGCTTCATCTGAGAAATCAAGAATACTTCTGTAATGTGCTTGCAACATAAAGAAACGAGCAACGGAAGCAGGAAAAGCCTTGCTTAAAATACTGTTTTCTCCAGTTAATATTTCTCTAGGTAAAATGTTGTTACCGGTAGATTTTGCCATTTTTTTACCGTTTAAGGTAAGCATATTGGCGTGCATCCAATAGTTTACAGGTGTGTGTCCAGTACAAGCTTCGTTTTGAGCAATTTCGCATTCGTGGTGAGGGAATTTTAAATCCATTCCGCCTCCGTGAATATCAAAATGATTACCAAGGTATTTGGTGCTCATAGCGGTGCATTCTAAATGCCATCCAGGGAAACCATCGCTCCAAGGCGAAGGCCAACGCATAATATGTTCTGGTTCGGCTTTTTTCCAAAGTGCAAAATCCTGTGGATTTCTTTTGTCAGACTGTCCATCTAAGTCGCGGGTATTGGCTAACATGTCTTCGATGTTGCGGCCGCTTAATTTTCCGTAATTATTGGTTTCATTAAATTTTACCACGTCAAAATAAACAGAGCCATTGGCTTCGTAGCCAATTCCAGTATCAATTATTTTTTTGATAATTTCAATTTGCTCAATAATGTGACCAGTAGCTGTAGGTTCTATGCTTGGTGGTAAAAAGTTGAATGCTCTAAGAATATCATGGAAATCTACTGTATAACGCTGTACTACTTCCATTGGTTCTAGCTGTTCTAATCTTGCTTTTTTAGCGATTTTGTCTTCTCCCTCATCAACATCATCTACTATGTGACCTACATCGGTGATGTTTCTAACATATCTTACTTTGTAACCTAAATGAATGAAATATCTAAAAATCACATCAAAAGACATGAATGTTCTTAGGTTACCAAGATGTACATTACTGTAAACTGTTGGTCCGCAAACATACATTCCAATGCTACCTTCATTAATCGGTACGAATGTTTCTTTTTCTCCTGAAAGTGAATTGTATATTTTTAGTGTTTGAGTATTGTAAATTGACATGTTTTAAATTTTTGGGAGCTGTTTGTTTGTTTTGCTTCGATTAGTTGAGCTTGACTACAAAGAGCGAGCTGTTAGAATTTTGTGTCTAGTTTGATATAGTCTAAAAATTCTCTTCTACATTGTTCTTCTTTGAATTTTCCTCCAAATTCAGAAGTTACTGTGCTGCTTTCGATATCGCTAACACCTCTTGAATTTACACAAAGGTGTTTTGCATCGATTACACAGGCAACGTCTTCAGTTCCTAAGGCTTGTTGTAATTCCTGAACAATTTGCATGGTAAGACGCTCTTGAACTTGAGGTCTTTTTGCATAATATTCTACAATTCGGTTCATTTTAGATAAACCAATTACGGTACCATTTGAGATATATGCTACGTGAGCTCTACCGATGATAGGTAATAAATGGTGCTCGCAGGTAGAATAAACAATGATATTTTTTTCTACAAGCATTTCACCGTATTTGTAGTTGTTGTCAAAAGTAGATGCCTTTGGTTTTTTGTTAGGATTCAATCCGCCAAAAATTTCTTTAACAAACATTTTAGCAACACGATTAGGTGTGCCTTTTAAGCTGTCGTCGGTTAAGTCCATTCCTAAAGTTAAAAGAATGTTTTCGACGTCTTTTTTTATTCTTGTAATTTTTTCATCATCCGAAATTGCGAATGCATCTTCTCGCAAAGGATTTTTTGCACTCGAACCAATGTGATTGTCTCCAATTTCGTCGTGCATTTCTTCATTTTGTATCATCAAATACTACTATTATAGTGGGTGTTCGTTTTTTAAGGCTGTAAAGATAATTAATAAAAACTAAAGATTTTCTATAGCTTTTGATAAAAAAATAAGCTCCTCTAGAAGCTATTTGTGGTGTTTTTAAAATGATAAAGACAATAACTTTGGAAATTCGTTATTGTCTTTGTTGTTATGTTTTTTAAAATGACTTCTATTATTATAGGGTATTATAGCTTGCTATAGCGTCTTTTAAAATGTGAACCGCTCTTGTTAAATCCTCTTTGTTAAGGACATAAGCAATACGAACCTGTTTTAATCCCATACCAGGAGTGGAGTAAAATCCAGCTGCCGGAGCAACCATAACGGTTTCGCCATTTAAATTGTAACTTTCTAAAAGCCATTGTGCAAAATCTTCGGTGTTGTCTACAGGAAGTTCCGCAATACAATAAAAAGCTGCTTTTGGAGGGGTTACTTTTACGCCTTCAATTTTTAGTAATTCTGAAATTAGGGTATCTCTACGGTCTTTATATTCTTTGATTACTTCGTCAAAATAACTTTGAGGAGTGTCAATTGCAGCTTCACAAGCAATTTGCTCAATAGTTGGCGGGCATAAACGCGCTTGCGCAAATTTCATTGCGGTTGCAATAACCTCTTTATTTTTGGTTACCATACAGCCAATTCGAGCTCCACACATGCTGTAACGCTTAGAAACAGAATCAATCATGATGACATTTTGTTCTAAGCCTATTAGGTTCATTACAGAATAGTGCTTGTCTTTTTCATCATAAATGAATTCTCTGTACACTTCGTCAGCAATTAAAAACAAATCGTGTTTTTTAACTAATTCGCCTAATTGTTGGATTTCCGATTCTGTGTATAGATTTCCTGTTGGATTACTTGGATTACAAATGATGATAGCTTTTGTTTTTGGTGTAATCAGTTTTTCAAAAGCTTCAATTGAAGGTAATGTGAAACCTTCTTCAAAATCTGAATTTACCGGAACTACTCTGGCACTCGATTCTTCAGAAAAAGCGTGGTAATTAGCGTAAAAAGGCTCAGGGATGATTACTTCATCCTCAGGATCCATAATACTACCTAAAGCAAATAACAATGCCTCAGAACCACCTGTGGTGATCATAATATCGGCAAAATCAACTCTTACGTTTTGATTGGTGTAGAACTGCGCTAATTTTTTTCTATAACTTTCATAACCGGCTGAAGGCCCGTATTCAATAATGTCTTTGTTGATGTTTTTTATGGCTTGAATGGCTATTTCAGGACTTTTGATATCGGGTTGACCAATGTTTAAGTGATATACTTTTAGGCCTTTTTTGTTAGCTATATCAGCAAATGGAGCCAATTTGCGAATTGGCGATTCAGGCATTCTTCTTCCTCTAATTGAAATTTTAGGCATGTTAATGAAAATTTGATGCAAATTTGCAATTTATTTTTTTACTAAGCTATCGATACTTTTATATTTTAACATTTAATCGATATAAAAAGAGGATTTTTAGTAACTTTATAGAAACTGCAATTCATGAAAAAAATAATCCTATTTTTTTTTCTTTTTGGTTTTGCGATTCTGTCACATTCGCAACAGGGATTCGAATTTACTAACCTTAAAAATAATCAAATTAAAATCCCTTTTAAATTAATTAATAATCTTGTTTTTATAAACGTTAAAGTAAATGGTGTTGATCTCCTTTTTTTATTAGACACAGGAGTTTCAGAAACTATTTTGTTTGGTTTTGAAGATACCAAAGAACTCAATCTTAATCATGTTGAAAAAATTAGCGTTCAAGGATTAGGAGGGAATGCCGCTATGGAAGGATTGAAATCTTCCGGAAATAAACTTATCATTGATAAGATAGAATCCAATAATCATTTACTGTATTTGATTTTAGATCCGTCTTTTAACTTGTCTAATTATATCGGAGTTACTATAAATGGAATTATAGGCTCTTCTTTTTTTGAGAATCATTTGGTTCAAATTGATTATAGTAAACATATGATTCATCTCTATAACTTGGATTCTAAGTTTAACAGAAAGCTAAAAAAAGATTTTGTTCATATGCCTCTTTTGATTGAAAGGAGAAAGCCTTATGTTAATTCGGTTGTTAATTTAAATAATGATAAAGTAGAGGTAAAGTTACTTGTGGATTCAGGAAATAGTGATGCTGTTTGGCTTTTTGATGAGATTTCAGATAAAATTCAGGTTCCTCAAAAACATTTTGATGATTATTTAGGACAGGGTTTGAGTGGTGTTGTTGAGGGAAAAAGAGCTCGAATAGATGCTTTTTCAATTGCTGATTTTCAATTTCAATTTCCTGTAGTTGCATTCCCAAATTTAAGTTCTATCAAAAATATAAGTTTTTATAATGGTCGTTTAGGATCGTTAGGTGGAGAAATTTTAAAACGGTTTGTTGTGGTTTTTGATTATAATAGAGGCGGGATGTATTTAAAAAAGAATAAGCTTTATAAAAGTCCTTTTTATTATAATAAAAGTGGCGTTGAGATATGGCGAACAGGAATGCAATTGGTTAGAAAACTAGTTGTTGTTCCTGATAATTCAATAGTGTTGCAGTCTGAAGAAATCCGTTCGGATAATACGGCTAATACAAATTTAAAATACAAGTATAAAGTCGAATTAAAACCTGTTTATGAAATAGGTTATGTTAGGCCTGATTCTAATGCTGCAAATTGTGGTTTGCAAATGGGAGATGTTCTTTTGGAAATAAACGGAAGAGAAACTTATGATTTAAGTTTACAGGATATCAATGCTTTTTTATGGTCCGATAAAGAGATTTGGATCGATTTAAAAATTCAAAGAAGTGATGATGTTCTCAATTTTAAATTTAAAGTGGTAGATATTTTGTAATAAAAAAATGCTTCCTAAAAAACTTAGGAAGCATTTTGAAAAGTTATAAGGAGACTACTTCGCCTTTAATTTTAAGAGGGATTCTACCATCCTCATAATTGATAGCATTGGATTCAACAGTAATTGTTTTTCGTATTGGTCCAGGTACCATATTGTATTTAACGTCAATTTTACTGGATTTTCCAGGTGGTACTGTTTCATTTTGTTTTGATAAAATAGTACAGCTCGAAGTCGATTGGACAGAATAAATAATCAAAGGGGCATCGCCGGTATTTGTGTATTCAAATGAGCGAATACCATTATCATTTTGTTTATTTATGGTTCCATAATCGATAGTGTTATTTTTGGCTTTGAATTCTATTTTAGCTCCCTTTTGAGCAAATCCAATACTTCCAAAAAATAAAATTGCTATTATGGCGGTTAATTTTTTCATTGTTGTGGCGTTAGATAAAGTAAATATACTTCGTTTTAATTAGTACACAAATTTTTATTTCCCTTTTTATAGTCTACTTTATTATTTACTTTTGTTCCCGATATAAATTACAAAAATCAGACCAAAGCAAGATTTTGGTTATTAACGGTTACATTTTATGGCAATTCCCGCACAATTTGACGCTAAAACAATAGAGCAAAAATGGTATGATTACTGGATGAAAAATAATTATTTTCACTCAGAGCCAGACCATAGAACACCTTATACCATTGTAATTCCTCCTCCAAACGTTACCGGAGTGTTGCATATGGGACATATGTTGAACAACACCATTCAGGATGTTTTAATTCGAAGAGCTCGTTTAAAAGGGTTCAATGCTTGTTGGGTTCCGGGAACGGATCACGCTTCTATTGCAACTGAAGCTAAAGTTGTAGCTAAATTAAAAGCAGAGGGAATCAATAAAAATGATTTGACTCGTGAGGAGTTTTTAAAACATGCTTGGGAATGGACCGATAAATACGGTGGAACTATTTTAGAACAACTTAAAAAATTAGGAGCTTCTTGTGATTGGGAAAGAACCAAATTTACAATGGATCCGGATATGTCGGCTTCTGTAATCCGTTCTTTTGTTGATTTGTATAATAAAGGAATGATTTACCGTGGGTACCGTATGGTAAACTGGGATCCGGAAGCTAAAACAACTTTGTCTGACGAAGAAGTTATTTATGAAGAACAACAAGGAAAATTATTTTTCTTAAAATATAAAATTGAAGGTTCAGAAGATTTCCTAACAGTTGCAACAACCCGTCCGGAAACTATTTTTGGAGATACTGCTATTTGTATCAATCCAAATGATGAGCGTTTTACACATTTGAAAGGTAAAAAAGCGATTGTTCCTATTTGTGGAAGAGTAATTCCAATTATCGAAGATGAGTATGTAGATGTGGAATTTGGAACAGGATGTTTGAAAGTAACTCCTGCTCACGATATGAACGATAAAACTTTAGGTGAAAAACACAATCTTGAAATTGTAGATATTTTCAATGAAGATGCTACTTTGAATAGTTTTGGTTTGCACTATCAAGGAAAAGATCGTTTTGTAGTTCGTACTGAAATCGCAAAAGAATTAGAAGAAACAGGAGCTTTGGCTAAAACGGAAATCCATTTAAACAAAGTGGGGACTTCTGAAAGAACGAAAGCGGTTATCGAACCAAGATTGTCTGATCAATGGTTCCTGAAAATGGACGAATTGGTAAAACCTGCAATTAAGGCAGTTTTAGAAGATGGTGAGATTAAATTACATCCATCACGTTTTAATAATACGTATGCACACTGGTTGAATAATATTCGCGATTGGAATATTTCCCGTCAGTTATGGTGGGGACAACAAATTCCGGCTTATTATTATGGTGATGGAAAAGAAGATTTTGTAGTTGCTGAAACTATTGAAGAGGCTTTAGTATTGGCTCAAGAGAAAACTAAGAACTTAGGACTTACAACTAAGGACTTAGTACAGGATGTTGATGCTTTGGATACCTGGTTTTCTTCTTGGTTGTGGCCAATGTCGGTTTTTGGAGGTATTATGAATCCGGAAAGCGAAGACTTTAAATATTATTATCCAACTAATGATTTGGTTACTGGTCCGGATATTTTGTTTTTCTGGGTAGCCAGAATGATTATTGCAGGATATGAGTATGCGGGTGATAAACCGTTTACCAATGTATATTTAACAGGATTAGTGCGTGACAAACAACGTCGTAAAATGTCTAAGTCATTAGGTAATTCGCCGGAACCATTGGAATTGATTGAGAAATTTGGTGCCGATGGGGTACGTGTGGGATTATTGTTGAGTGCATCGGCAGGAAATGATATCATGTTCGATGAAGAATTGTGTAATCAAGGAAAAGGATTTTCGAATAAAATCTGGAATGCGTTCAAATTGATTAAAGGATGGGAAGTTTCACAAACCATTGCTCAACCTGAATCTTCAAAAGTGGCTATCGAATGGTATGAAGCGAAGTTGCAGCAAACGCTTTCAGAAATTGAAGATAATTTTGAAAAATACAGAATTTCAGATGCTTTGATGGCTATCTATAAATTGGTTTGGGATGATTTCTGTTCATGGTTCTTGGAGATGATTAAGCCTGCGTACCAACAGCCAATTGATAAAGTAACTTTTGATAAGGCAATTGAAATGTTGGAAAATAATTTAAAATTATTACACCCATTCATGCCATTCTTGACAGAGGAAATTTGGCAACATATTGCAGAAAGAACAGTTGAGGAAGCTTTAATTGTTTCAACATGGCCGGAAATGAAACCATTTAATGCGAGTTTGATTTCTGATTTTGAAAATACAATGGAAGTGATTTCAGGAATCAGAACGATTCGTAAGGATAAGAATATTCCATTTAAGGATGCTATTGAGTTAAAAGCTATCAATAACGAAAATTTGTCGGCTTATTTTGATTCGATTGTATCTAAGTTAGGAAATATTTCTGCTTTTGAATATGTTTCGGAGAAAGTTGATGGGGCATTGTCTTTCCGTGTAAAATCGAATGAATATTTTATTCCGATTACCGGAAATATAGATGTCGAAGCTGAAATTGCGAAGTTAACAGAAGAGTTAAAATATACTCAAGGATTTTTAAAATCAGTTCAGGGTAAATTAGCAAACGAGAAATTTGTTGCCGGAGCGCCTGCAAAAGTAATTGAAATGGAACGCAAAAAAGAAGCAGATGCTTTGGCCAAAATTGCAACCATTGAGCAAAGTTTAGCTGCTTTGAAATAATTTTCTTTGTAAGAAATTAAAGGTTTAAGCCAAAATGAAAATATTTCATTTTGGCTTATTTTTTTGTACGTATTTAATGTTTTTTTTACCAGTTTTTTTTATTTTTTTTTAAGCTTAGTTGCATTTCATCGAAGAAATATACTGATTAACCGTTTTAGGTTTTTTTTAACATTTGCTTTTCTTTATGTTAAATTAATTCCAATTAACTTTGATAGTGCAGATGGTTAAGGTTGTGGTACTTAGGGTAGCTTTAACTGTTTGTAAGCCCCCATTTTACTTCTTGTTTACCTATTGTTGTGTGTGAAAAATTAATTTAGTTCTCAATGTTTGTTTTGATAAACTTAACTCATTAAGCTAAATACGACAATTGATTTTAGGATGTTACTTTGTTTATTACGAAGTTGTTTTTTGCACAAGTTTTCAATCCCCAAAATGAAAATGCTTGTTTGTAACCGATGTTAAGATTTGTTGATTGAACAGTAGGATTTTTTTCTGAAATTTATGGGTACGAAAAGATGTAATTTTACATGCTTTCATGAGCCACACTAAATGTAGTTATTTACTATGATTTTTAGTTTGTAATAAATTTTTCTCTCAAATGAATTTTTGCCCAAATTTTTGTTTTTTTCTTCCTAATACAATTTATGATATAGAACTACGCTGCTTTAAAAGGGAAATAAAAAATTATGATAAATTTTGAGTTCATCATAGTTTTTAATAATGTGAATCATGAAGTGATTTGTGTGTTGTTTTCCTGACTTATGACAACTGTCGATGTTTTATTAAATCTGTTTTATGCTTTTTAGGAATGGGAGAAAACCAAGTTTCAAAATTTAATTTTGAATCATAATGTGCTGCGTCTTTATGTTTCAGGGAAAGAGGGAAAATAAGTAATTGTGTTTAAAAGAAGTTTTCACTTAAAACTTTACTAATGAGTTAAATTTTAAGGTTATGAAAAGCATTATTCTTTCCAATTTTCATCCCATTTTAGTCAGTGAATTATTTGAGCAGGAAAAACTCAATCAATACATTAAATTTTTATATTATCATTTCCAAAATACTCCAAAATTAGAAAGTATAACTAATTCTAATAAAATGGAGGATGAATTAGTTAGTTTTGATTATATATCCGAGCAGGTTGATAAATATTCGATTCCTGCGGAAAGTATTAATAAAAGACAAACTATCATTTTTGAAGGTGTAAGAGATTATATTGAGAATATTGAGAAAGTTACTTCTCCATTGAATTATCGTTTTCCTGAAGGATTTGAAGTTAAAGAAGGGCAGACTTTTGGACCAAAGATTGAAGTGCGAATGGAGTGGTTTAAAAAGAAAATGCGTTATGTTTTCAATCATTTTTATAGTAAAAATGATACTAAACCAGAAAATTTAATTCATGTTACCTGTTCTGGATATTCATCCCCTAGTGTCGCACAAGAAGCTGTGATAGAAAGAAATTGGAATACTGTTCAGGTTACACATTCCTATCATATGGGGTGTTATGGTGCATTTCCAGCCATTCGAACAGCAAGAAGTTTGATTGCTGCCAGTTTAGAAAATGGAAGAACCGATGTGGTGCATACCGAATTATTGTCGGCGCATTTAAATTTAACGGAATTTTCACCTGCCAATACAATGATTTGTTCGCTTTTTTCGGATGGTTTTATTGGGTATTCGCTTTATGAAGAAAACTCTTTTATGAACGATAAAACTGTTAAAGAAAAAAAGGGTTTACGTATTTTAGCTTCTCATGAAGTGATTATACCTGATTCACTAGAAGATATGTCTTGGGATTTAGGTGAGTATAATTTTTTAATGACACTTTCTAAAAGGGTTCCCGTTTTTATTCGTAAAAACATTAAATCTTTTTTGATGACCCTTTGTGAAAAATCGGGAGTAGATCTAGATGCCGAAAAGCATCAAATGTATTTTGCGATTCATCCGGGTGGTCCCAAAATTATTGATTATGTAGTAAGTGAAATAGGTATTCCTGATTATCAGGCTCATTGGTCATATGATGTATTGCGAAATCATGGGAATATGTCTTCTGCTACAATACCTTATATTTTAAATAATATTATCAATGATGGAAGTATTCAATCAGGAACTAAAATTATAGCGATGGCATTTGGCCCAGGTCTTACGGCTACATCATTACTATTAGAAAAGTTATAATTTAATTTAGTGATTTCACTTCCTAGAGATTTAGAAAATAAATAGACAGACTGATATTATAATAATCGACTTTGCCTATAGGATTGACTAACTTCATTTTTAGAAGTTGTTTGTATAACTGGGACTTCATTTTGAAAGAGCTCTGAAATGGTTACAGTTTTTTATTCTCGTTTTAGTTTTTGATTAATTTTTTTAAAGTTTTTTAGAATTCAATTTTACACTTTTTGAATTAACTTTTTAAAGAATTAGTATTGGTCCCCACAATAGATTTGCTTTTTTCGGATGGCAAACTTCATAGTGTTTTATGAAGATTATTAAAGCTTTAAGTTATCTTCCCCAAGTTTGATAACTCATCAAAACCTGACTTTATTTGTTTTTAAGTAACGTTTTAGTGATGTGTAAGTGAAAAACTTAGATATGACAAGATGTTTTAGTTGACGTTTTGACAAGTTTTCTCCCTAAATCTGGAAAATTTTGTGATTCCCTACTTTAATAATAGTACTCTGATGGTTTGATAGTCATTAAGACTGTTAAGCTTCAGATGGTTTTATATTCTAATTTATTTTATATGAAAGAGGTTTACTTCAATGAACAATTGAAGAGGTTTTTTATGATAGTTTCTCCTCAAATCTTTAATGTACCTATTTAATATAATTATGACATAAAAATACTATTATCATGAAAAAAAATATTTTTTACACGATGCAAAGTGCAGAAGTCTTCTTTAGCACTTTATTCGATTGCTGTAAAGCAATTTTAGCGAAGATATATTGGGGGAATATTGCCATTAAGAAGTTTTTTTATTGCAATATGTTCTTATTTATATCTTTATTTTTTACAGTCAATTCTTTTGGACAGGATGTAGGTTCTTCTGCTATAAAAGCTAATTTTGGTATAGATGGAGATGTATATGCTAATCGTACACAATTTAAAAATTTTGATACCCCTTTAAATCCAGTTAAATTGGATAGTCTTGGTACTGATGATTGGTTTTTGAAAATCAGTTCGTGGCCAGGTTCAGGTTTAGGAGTAATTGATGAGGTGTTGCCAAAAGGGAATCCTGATTCAGATGCGATTACACTTCCAATTACTCAAAATACATCTTTTCAAAGAAGACAATCGGTATATGAACCTAATGTTCCTGGTGTCCCTTTTCCAGTTGTTGTAGGAGGTGATGGAATGCCCTATTTATGGTTAGATGCTGTTTATGGTCGTGATACCTATGTTAAAGGTGGTGGTGCCGAAACATCATATTTCGCAGGTACTGGAGATAAAAATTCGGATAATCCAAATACATGGAGTGTAGGAACGTCTGGTAGTGTACCTCAAAAAGACGATATTATTGATGTATATGCTCACTTGAGAGGTGAAGGACCTCGTGTTCCTCCAAATGCACTTCCTCCAGCTGATCCTAATTATAATGCAAATGATGATAGACCCTTTACTAAATTATGGGCTTATGCAGGGGCTTCATTAGTTGTGACTAATGGTAATAAGCACTTGGATTTTGAGTTTTTCCGTACAGCAGCTGAATTGCAAGGTGCGACTATAATAAATACAGGTGCTGATGGAGGTCGTACAGCTTGGACTTTCAATCTAGACGGATCTATTGCTACTCCAGGAACCATTATTGTTTCGGTAGATTATATTAATGGAGGAAATGTACCTTCGATAAGAATTAGAGTATGGATGAGTCAACAAACTTTTAATGATTACAATAATAACTTAGGGGCAAGACCTTTTGATGTGGATAAAAATGTAGCTTTTGAAAAAGGTTTAGATTCTGGTGATTATGGTTATGCTGCGATTAATCCTATAGGAGGTGGTGTTAAGATGTGGGGAAGAGTCAATGATAATTTTTCATCTTATGAAGGATCAAGAACCTTTGGTCCTTTATGGGGAACATATGAAGGGACTAAACCAGATGCAGTAGATATGTATACTCGTTATCAATTTGTTGAAATAGCTATTGATTTGACAGCTTTTGGATTAGATAGAAGAGGAGCTCAAAACAAATGTTCTAATTTATTAGGTAGTTTAATGGTTAAAACCCGCAGTAGTGGTGGTGGTCCAAATGAAGGGGCTTTTGGTAGTGAGTTGAAAGATTTTGCTGGTCCTTATTTGTTTGGATTTACCGGAGAGGAACCAACATTGGAACTTACTCCAACGGCTGTAAGTTGTAATGGAGCTTCTGATGGTTCTATTTCAGCTGCATTTGGAGGGGGAGGTAGTTTGGAAATGAATATTGATGGAGGAACATTTACAGCAGTAACTACATCACCAAAAGTATTTACAGGTTTAACCGCAGGAGATCATATCATTATTGTTCGTAGAACATCTAATATTGATTGTTTTGTTTCTAAAACAGTAAATATAAGTGAGCCACCAGCGCTTAGTTGTAATGCAGTTCCAACTAATCCGCTTTGTTCAACCGGAACGGGAACTATTACAGTTACACCAAGTGGAGGAACCGGAACCAAAACGTATACAATAGCTGGTCCAACAGTGAATACAACAGGAGCAAGTTCTGGAATATTCACAGGATTGTCAGCTGGTAATTATACCGTTACAACAACAGATGCTAATAATTGTACAACGACTTGTACAGCAATGATAGTAATACCACCAGCTTTAGTAGCTAGTGATTCGCATGTGGATGTCACCTGTTTAGGTTTTACTGATGGTTCAGTAACCGTTACTTTCAGCGGCGGAACAGCACCTTATATGGTGAACTTCAACGGAGAAGGATTTGTAACACAAACTTCGCCAAAAGCTTACACTGGTTTGGCAGCAGGAACTTATAGCTGGGTAGTAAAAGACGATCATGGTTGTGAAATGTCTGGTTCAGAAACCGTGACTCAGCCAACTGCTTTAATTGCCTCTGATGCTCATACCAATGTGACTTGTAATGGAGGCACCGATGGATCTGTAACCGTTACATTTAGTGGTGGAACAGCACCTTATATGGTGAACTTCAACGGCGGAGGATTTGTAACACAAACTTCACCATATAAGGTGCTGTTCCACCACTAAATGTAAC
>JALRGZ010000208.1 GCA_023253295.1 Flavobacterium sp. | reverse complement strand
GCTTGATCAATTAATTCCAATTCAGGAAAAGTTATCTAGTAGAAAAATTAAATCTTATGTTGATGGCAAGTTTGAAACAGCAGTGCAAGGTTTAGATTTTCATGCTGCTTGTCAAACTGCTTCTAATGCTGATGTTAATCTAGCAACACCTGGTGCTGCAATTAACGGTTTTACATTTACAGCTGAGTAAGCAGATAAAAAGTCATAATATTTTTTCCCGTCAACATCCCAAACAAATACTCCTTCTCCTTTTTCCAGAACTACTGGTAAAGGATGGTAATTATGAGCACCATAATTATTTTCTTTATTAATTAACGATTCTGATTGTGGAGATAGTATTTCCTGTATTTGTTCCATGATAATTGAATTAAATCTTATACTACAAAAATACGTATATTTTATTGCGAATCAAAACCTTAGTAAAGACCTAAAAACAGCTAAATACAGTATTTTCAAAAGATTTCAGAATTTCTAAAGACATTTTTAACTACAATACATTCATGACTATTTTTATTGAATTAATTTTCAGATATTTGTACGTATACCTTACATAATTACTAGCCTAAATTTTATGAAAAAATTATTACTCCTGCTCGCTTTTAGCTGTTTAGCTTCTTGTCAAGGAACTAAAGATATTTCAACAAAAAATATACTTAACCCTGTTAAATACAGTAATTCCATTACAGCCGAAGAGTTAAAAACACATCTTTATATCGTGGCTAGTGATTCCATGGAAGGAAGAGAAACGGGATCAATTGGACAAAAAAAAGCCGGTAAATACTTGATTAGACAATATCAAAAAGACCGAATTCCTTTTCCTAAAGGAGCTCAAAATTATTACCAACATATTCCTGCTGCTTTTTTGAATGCCCGAAGAAATGAGAACCTTCCCGATTCAGAAAATATTTGGGCCTACATCGAAGGTACTGAAAAACCAGATGAAATCATTGTCATTTCTGCACATTATGACCATGTAGGTACAAAAAACAATGCTATTTTTAACGGTGCTGATGATGATGGTTCGGGAACTGTAGCCTTACTGGAAATCGCCCAAGCATTTCAATTAGCCAAAAAAGAAGGTCACGGCCCCAAACGTTCTATCTTAATTCTTCATGTAACCGGTGAAGAACACGGTTTACATGGTTCTCGTTTTTATAGCGAAAACCCATTATTTCCGTTAAAAAATACAGTTGCCGACATCAATATTGATATGATAGGACGCCGGGACGAAGCTCATAAAGACTCCAACAATTACGTCTATTTAATTGGTTCAAACCGCCTTTCAAGCGAATTAGATGAAATATGTAAAACAGCAAATGAAAAATACGTTCATTTAGATTTAGACTATAAATATAATGCACTAAATGACCCTAATAACTTCTATCAACGTTCAGACCATTACAATTTTGCCATACATGGAATCCCTTCTGTTTTTATTTTTAACGGTACTCATACTGATTATCATCGCCCAACAGATACCCCCGATAAAATTGAATATGATGCCCTTGCCAAAAGAGCACAACTTGCCTTTTCTATAGCTTGGGAATTAGCCAATAGAGATAACCGGATTGTGGTAGATAAAAAATAATATGCCTAACTTGCCGTTTTTTAAAATAAAAACAACAGTTAATCCTTATTTCAACCTACAAAATGAAATTTAAAGCCGTACTATTCGACTTGGACGGAACCTTAGTCAACTCACTCAAAGATATAGCCGATTCCATAAATAAAGTACTTCAAGAACGCAACTTACCCACTCATAGTTATGAAGTTGTTAATGATTTTATTGGCAGCGGACTTCATGTTTTAGTAACCAAAGCACTTCCGGAAACACAACGAAGCCCTGAAATTATTGATGCCACTTTTGAAGCTATGATGAATCATTATCGTGAAAATTGTACTAATAAAACATATGCTTACGAAGGAATTCCTGAACTTTTAAAAGAATTAAAATCCAAAAACATCAAATTAGCCGTTTTATCAAACAAAGCAGATGAACTGACAAAAAAAATTGGAAAAACTTTATTCCCAAATGATTTCGAGATTGTCATGGGGTTAAAAAGTGAACAAACCAAAAAACCAAACCCAATAGTAGCTCTGGAAATTAGTAAAGATTTAGGTTGTACTCCAGAAGAAGTACTTTATGTGGGAGATTCCGGAATTGACATGCAAACGGCAAAAAATGCTAATATGTTTGCAGTAGGAGTTGTTTGGGGTTATCGTACTAAAGAAGAATTGCTTACTGAAGGGGCTCAAACTATTATTGAACACCCATTACATTTATTAGAACTTTTATAATTCTGAAAAAAAATGAAATATAAATGTATCATTTTTGATTGCGACGGTGTATTAGTAGATAGCGAAGCTATTTCGATAGGAACCTTAGTCAATATGGCGGAAACTCATGGTGCAATTATTGATATTGATTTTGCTCATCAATTCTTTTTAGGTAAATCATTAGAATTTTGTTTCAACTATATTGCCGAAGTAGCTAATAAAAAGCTACCTGATACTTTTGAAGAAGATTTCAGAAAAAGCACTTTCAAATCTTTCAAAAAGGATTTACAACCCATCAAAGGAATCCACGAATTGTTAGCCAAAATTAACGTTCCAATTGCGGTGGCCTCCAATGGTCCAGCCGACAAAATAATACTCAATTTAACGACCACAAAGCTGATTGAAAAATTTGAAGGTAATATCTTTAGCGCTTATGAAATCAATAGTTGGAAACCCAATCCTGAATTGTATCTTCACGCAGCAAAAACAATGGGATTTGAAGTTCAGGATTGTGTAGTAATCGAAGACAGTCCAGCCGGAGTACAGGCAGCTTTAAACGGTGGATTTGATGTTTTTGGTTTTAGTAATCATGCTAATTTTGAAGCTTTACAGCAAATGAATATTCCATTATTTGACAACATGGAACAACTTCATTTACTTTTACAATAATTTATTACAACAAAAATATGACTACACATCTGGCTTTACTTCGCGGTATCAATGTTTCAGGACACAACATGATGAAAATGGATGCCCTGCAAAAAATGCTTGAAAATATGGGTTTTACTAATGTAATTACGTATATCCAATCCGGGAATGTTTTTGTAACCACCGAAGAGGAAAATCCGGCTGCCGTAGGCTTTAAAATCAAACAGGAAATCTTCAAAACCTTTGGACACGACGTACCAATTGTAGTCATTAATAAAGAAGATTTGATAGCCTGTCAGGAAAACAATCCCTTTTTAAAAGAAAAGGATGCTGATACTAAAAAACTGTATGTAGCCTTTGTTTCAACGGAATTACACAAAGACAGAATCCATGATCTTAAAATGAGTCAGGTAAAACCGGATGAAGTCCATATTGACCAAAATAAAATTTTTATTAAATATGCCGTTTCAGCAGGAAAGACAAGATTAGACCAAAAATATATCGAAAAGAAACTCAATCTTACCGCTACAATCAGAAATTGGAATACCGTAACACATTTACTAAAAATGTATGAAGAAATCCAACAATAAAATCATTCAATGAGAATTTAATATAATTTCATTCTTAAAAATAAAATTATCACAAAAAGTTACACTTCATTTTTTAAATCCATAAAACTGTTGTTTTCTAAGTAATTTTAATTAAAATTACGTATTAATACTTAATTTTTTAGTTACATTTGTTCAAGTAAAACCGAGTTCAACTCAAAATTCAAGAACAGATGATAGGCATTACCACCAATTGTACTAACTGTGATAACAGCAATTGTTTTATAAAAAAACATGTACATCTTGAAAAGATGCAGGGTTTTATTGCTGAAAAAACCAATTACACTTGCAAAAAAGGCCAACAATTTATGATTGAAGGAGCACCCATGCAAGGTCTATATTTCATCTACAAAGGAAAAGTAAAAGTATTAAAAACAGGCATTTACGGAAAAGAACAAATTGTTCGTTTAAGTACTGATGGAGATACAATAGGTTTTAGAGGATTTGGTACCAGTAACCGTTATTTAATTGCAGCTTCGGCTATTGAAGATACCGTTTTATGCAATTTCAGTAATGATGTAATGCATTCTATTCTAAAATCGGTACCCGAGTTCACTTATGACATGATGCTTTTTTATGCAGCAGAATTAAATAAAAGCGAAAACAGAGTGAAGAAAATTGCTCAAATGAATGTACGCGAAAGGGTAATTGATATTCTATTGTATTTGCTGAAAAAATTCGGACATACAAACAACTTATTAAACATCAACCTTTCCAGAAAAGAAATTGCCGATTTTGCCGGAACTACTGATGAACAAGTAACCCGTATTCTGTCCAGTTTGAAAAAAGAAGGAGTAATCAAAATAATCAATAAAAAAATTGGTTTATTACACGTTGATAAATTAAACGCCGAAATTATCGAACATAAATAAGTTATTCTAAAGCTTTTAAAATGGCTTTACGTTTGATTTTTCCACTTTCGGTAGATTGAAATTCGGGTACAAAATACAGCTCTTTAGGTTTTTCATATTTGTCCAAAACTGTAAAAATAGAATCATCAAATTCTTGTTTATCACTTTCAACAACTAAAACTAATTTTTCACCTAAAACAGCGTCCGGAATTCCTCCAACAAAAAATCGAGAAGGAATACTATCACTTAGTTTTTCTTCTATTTTTTCAGGAATTAGTTTGATTCCTCCACTATTGACTACATTATCAATTCGTCCTAAAAGTACAAATTGTTGATCGTTTACAATTTGAACCAAATCATTAGTAAACAAACGCTCTTCACTCACTAAAGGCGCATCAATAACTAAACATTCCTTTTCATCCTGTGAAATATGCACATTGGGTAAAATAGAAAATGCTTGTTTACCTATTTTTTTGGCTGCTATATGCGTAATCGTTTCGGTCATTCCGTAAGTTTCATATACTTTAGTTTTTATTCCAAGAAGTTTCTGTTCTAAACTACTATCCATTTTAGCTCCACCAATAATCAGCTTTTTAACCTTATGTAAATCATTTAAAGAATTTTGCACCTGCATTGGAACCATCGCTACAAAATCATATTCTTTATCCAATATAGCCAAAGGATTAGTACTAGGCGGAATAACATCAATAGCTAATCCCAAAATAAAACTTCGAACCAACATCATTTTACCCGCTATAAACTGAACAGGCAAACAGCACAAAGCTGTATCTCCAGGTTTTAAATCAAAAAAATCACCTGTAGCTAAAGCCGAATTCACTAATGCCTGTTTGCTTTTTCTAATAATCTTAGGGGCTCCTGTTGTACCGGATGTTTGCAAATCGATATACCAATTTTCATCAAACCAATCCAACAAAAATTCCCCCATAGCTCTTTCATGGTCATCACCTTCTTTGATATAATAATAGGCCGCCACTCGCAATTCATTTCCATTAAGATGAACTCCGTTGAATTTAAAAAAATTGTGAATATTTTTATAGGTAACCTTTTTCATGAATTAATCGTTTGAAGCTATCGAACCCGTTAATTTTTCTTTCCAATTATTCCATTGGTATTTTCTACTAAAGATAAGCAAAAGCACAGGGTAAATCAAGACTACAGGCATAATTACATCAAAACCTGCATGTGGTTCAGATACATCTTTAAAAATAGAATGGGTTTGAAAAGCCGACCAATCCGAAGTAACCAATAAAGCTCCAATGAGATTATTTGCGGCGTGAAAACCCAAAGCCAACTCCATTCCTTCGTCCATCAAAGTGATGATTCCTAAAAACAATCCCGTTCCAATATAATAAACAAAAATAATATTGCCTATTTTAGCAACTTCCGGATTAAACAAATGCATTCCTCCAAAAATTATAGAAGTCATCAATAAAGGAAACCATTTATTTTTAACCAAATTTCCAAATCCCTGCATCAAATAACCTCTAAAAACATATTCCTCGGTACTGGTTTGAACAGGCACTAAAGCTACCGCAATGACTACTAAAACAGCAAAGGGAATAGGTTTGAAATCCATAATGTACAATTCAGGATTTGAAAAAGCATACACCAATGTAGAACCAATAGAAATCACTGACCACAATCCAAAGGAATACATTATCCTTCCCCAATCAATTTGGCTTCTGGAAGTAGTAACTGAAAGCATTGTTTGCTTATGAATATATTTCACTACAAAATAAATGGCGGCAAATGCAAAAACAAACGAAATCAACAATAGAAAAAGCGTCAAATTCGAATCCAAAAAATGCATCACATCATATTCCGTCATCGGATAACTGACTCCTGTGAAAATCGTTTTAGCAACAACAGCAATTAACAAAGGAAGTTGTCCTAAAAACGACATAGCTATAATTACCAAAGACCCCAATAAATATTTCCAAAATTTATTCTCTTTTCGAATGCCTTGTTCTATAAACATTTATTTAACTATTTAAGTAGTACTATTAAACTTTCAAAAGCTATTTTTGCATCTTCGAAATTACCCTTTTATTTTAAACTTTAAAAATAGAATTCATGATTAAAGTATATCATAATCCACGTTGTGGAAAATCAAGAAATTGTTTGGCTTTTTTAGACAACAACAATCAAGAATATAAAATCATTAAATATTTAGACGAAACTCCTAGTGCTGAAGAACTTAAAACACTATTGGAAAAACTAAATTTAAAACCGATGGATATTATTCGTCAAAAAGAAAAAGTTTGGATTGAAAATTATAAAAATCAAGAAATATCAGATGAAGCACTAATTCAGGCAATGATTAATCACCCTATTTTAATAGAAAGACCTATACTCATCAAAGACAACGAAGCAATTATAGCTCGAGATATGGATAAAATAGAAGCCTTCTTTCAAAAATAATTGTGATTTTAACATTTATTTAATAATTTGATTTTAAACCAAATCTATTTTTTCTATTCAAAAGAAAAACAAAAAATATAGAAATGCGACAACCATTAAGAATCTTTTTAAGCTTAAGCTTACTTTTTATTTGCCTAAACAATTATGCAGAAACAATAAATTCTGTTATTGATCCAATCAAAGAAAGAGTAAAAATTACAGGAACTGTAATAGAAAAAACAACGAAACAACCTCTTGAATATGCTACAATAACAATTACAGACACTAAAAATCCTAAAGCAATTACAGGTGGAATTACAAATGCGAAAGGAAATTTTACCATTGAAGTTACTCCGGGTATTTACAATATTAAAATTGAATTTATCTCTTTTAAAGCAATAGAATTCAACCAACGCAATCTTCAGAAAAACACCGATTTAGGAACTATTACACTTACTGAAGACGCAGCGCAATTAAATGAAGTGGTGGTTCGTGCCG
Source organism: Flavobacterium sp. (assembly GCA_023253295.1). GTDB lineage: Bacteria > Bacteroidota > Bacteroidia > Flavobacteriales > Flavobacteriaceae > Flavobacterium. Next base: position 2,988 of record JALRGZ010000208.1, on the reverse strand, counting down.
AAAAATCTACTGTAGATATTAAGTTGGACAAAAAAGTATACAACGTTGGTCAGGATATGATTGTAAAAGGAGGAACTGTAAGCGACGTTTTGGAAAATGTTCCTTCAGTAACAGTTGACGTAGAAGGAAATGTAAGCTTGAGAGGTAACGAAAACGTACGTATTTTTATTGATGGACGCCCTTCTAACTCCTTGAATATGGCAGAAGCTTTACGCCTAATTCCTGCCGATGCAATTGACAAAGTAGAAGTCATCACCAATCCATCTGCTCGTTATGATGCCGAAGGTGGTGCCGGAATTTTAAATATTGTTTTGAAAAAAGGGAAAAACTTAGGTTTTAACGGAAGTTTTATTGCTTCGACAGGAATTCCTGAAACTTATGGAATTAGTGGTGATTTGAATTTTAAAACTAAAAAATTAAACTTCTTCACTTCTACAGGATATAATTACAGAACCAATAAAGGAGCTGGTTTAACCAACTCTAAATTATTTGACAGTGATAAGAATATCATTGGTTACACTGACGAGGACAAAAATACAGAACGTATCAGAAAAGGAATTTCCAGTAAAACCGGTGTAGAATGGACCATTGCTCCTAATACTTTTTGGACCAACTCTGTTAGTTTCAGAGATAATAGTGGTACTAACTATGACAACGTAAGATTTCTATCTTATGATGCAAACCGCAACTATACTTCAACTCGTTACCGTAATGGTGTGGGTGATGATATTGGAAAAGATTGGGAATTTGCATCTAATTTTCTGAAAAACTTTAATGACAAAGGACACAAATGGACCGTTGACCTTTCATATGCAACAAATAAAGACAAAGACAATTCATTAATAAAAGACCAAACAGTTGGAAGTAGTGACCCTGTAAAAATTAATGAAACAGCTAATAATCAAAAACAATATCAATTTCAGGTACAAACGGATTATGTTTTGCCTTTTGAAAATGGAAGCCAATTTGAAATGGGTTACAAAGGAAATTTTAATAATATAAGAAATCCTTATGAAGTTATCGTAGATGGCTCTGTTAACGATTATCTTTCAAACACATTACAATACAAGGAACGTATCAATGCCCTATACACACAATATGGTTTTAAATTAAATAAATTCTCCTATTTATTTGGTTTAAGATGGGAAGATACTAATATTGATATCAATTCATTACGTGAACCGAACATTAGTTATAACACTAAAAAATACAACAACTTCTTTCCTAGTGCTTTCATAAACTACCAACTTAATGATGAAAGCAGTTTGTCTTTAAGCTATAGTAAACGTTTGTCGAGACCTAGAGGACGTTTCTTAAATCCAGCTACCAACTATTCAAGTAACATCAACTTGTTTAGAGGTAATCCTGATTTAAATCCTTCTTTTACAGATAAATTTGATATTGGTTATTTAATGCGTTGGGAAAAATTAACCTTAAGTTCCTCTGTGTTTTTTGAAAACACTAAAAATGTGTTTTCATTCGTAAGAACAGAAACCGGAGATTATGTAGGTAACAACCCAGTGGTATTAAGCAGTCCTATAAATGTTGGTAAAGAACAACAATTAGGTATGGAATTTACTTTAAATTACAGTCCGCTTAAAATTTGGAAATTAAATGGTAGTTTCAATCTTTCTAATTCTAAAACAACAGGAAATTACACCTACACCAATATCAACGATGAAGTAAAAACACAAAACCTTAATAACGAAGCTTTCTCTTGGTTTTCTAGATTAAGCTCCCGATTAACATTACCATACAAAATTGATTGGCAAATTAACGGAATGTATTTTGGACCTAAAAAAACGGCTCAAGGAAAGAGTTTAGGCAATTATGTTATCAATACCGCTTTCAGTAAAGATGTATTAAAAGACAAAGGAACAATAGCTTTCAACATCAGTGATATTTTTAATTCCAGAAAAATGATTTCGGAAACGAATTTAACAAGCGTAAGTTCTTATAGTGAATATCAGTTTAGAAGAAGACAATTCAATCTATCATTCACTTACCGTTTGAACATGAAAAAAACGGATAAACCAAAGCAACAAAGAAATAACAATGACGGCGGTGGAGATATGGATTTCCCTGGATAATACAACTAAAAAAGACCTGTAAAAACAGGTCTTTTTTTATAGATTAAAGTCTGTTCAAGTTCTAATTGAACATTTACTTAATTTCTTAACAGTAAAAAAGGTAAAAAAAAAGGATTCAATTACGAATCCTTTTTTATTAAATCTCCATTATAGAGACTCTTGTTTTTTTGCTCTCTTTTCTTTGAATCTCTCCCATGTAGCACCTCCTACCCAATAAGATACGAAGCTAACCAGGAAAAACATTAACCAGAACCCCATTGTAAGGATGGTTAAGAAAAGTAAAAAGCCTAAATACTGTGAAAATTCAAACATGTTTTCCGGAATTTTGAATGTAGCCACAAATGTAGCAGTTAATTTTTTTCTTAGCAATAAAATCAACTGTCAATTTTCATAAAAATACATTTATGCGTACATTTAAACAGCTTTTTGTTAATTAAAAAAGTCAATCAAGCTAAAATCACCTAAAATACAAATTCATAATCATGCAATACCGAATAGAAAAAGACACCATGGGCGAAGTTAAAGTTCCTTACGACAAATATTGGGGAGCGCAAACCGAACGTTCGCGAAATAATTTCAAAATTGGTCCTTCGGCTTCAATGCCTACAGCAATTATTATTGGTTTTGCTTATTTAAAAAAAGCAGCTGCTTTCGCTAATTGTGATTTAGGTGTTTTAAGTATTGATAAAAGAGATGCTATCGCGAGCGTTTGTGATGAAATTTTAGAAGGAAAGCTAGAAGATCAATTTCCTTTAGTGATTTGGCAAACGGGCTCCGGAACGCAAAGCAACATGAATGTCAATGAAGTTATTGCTAACAGAGCACAAATTTTAAAAGGTTTAAAAATTGGCGAAGACGCCTCTTTTATAAAAGCCAATGATGATGTGAACAAATCACA
>JALRGZ010000172.1 GCA_023253295.1 Flavobacterium sp. | reverse complement strand
GCCCACTTAGCATACTCTGGGTCTGTTTGTCTCAAATCTTTCCTAATTCTTTACATTTGTCGTTCCTCATTTAAGCAGTTACGGTCATCCATCTACGATAAGGACTCTCTGTGCTTAAGTTTGGGGTTTGGATATAAAATTATGATTTTTGTATTTGGGTTTTTGGGGCTGAGAAAGCCTGGTGAACTTTAAATTGGCAAATGTTGAGATTTCGATTTTTTCAATTTTTGTTTTGTTGAAATATCTAACTTTACAGTCTTCTTAATATTTTCTAAAGCTGTTTGAATAGGCTTAGGTTTACCTTTGTTGATTGTCACTACAGTACTTTTTTAAGCAGTGGCAGACTCAATTTTAGTGATACTGTCATTTTTAGTGGAACTTTCTCTTTATTATAAGTAATTTTGAATGATGGCTGGTGGCATGCAAAGCTTGACTCTTTTGCGTGATTAATTTAAATTTAGGGGCTTGTTGGTTTATTCACTTATGAACTTATATAAAATTAAAAAGCTACTTTAAAATTTAATTTAAAGCAGCTAATTAAAAAAATAAAACAAAAAACAAAACCCTGCACTAATTGATAAGATATTTACTCTTGATCATTTGCTTAGCGCTAGAATTTATACCAAATTCTTTCAATAGCATTTCGTCAATAGAACCATATTTCTTTTTAATTCCTTAACAGGCAGCTTCCAGATAAAACACTTTTACCTCATTACGTCAGCCATTTTTCTTCTGGAATTCCATAACTCAAATATTTTTCAAATCGGTTTAGCCAAAGCCTCATCAGATCTAAGGTAATCTATCATAATTCCTTCTTAAATAAGGAAATACAACTACAAAAGAATCCAAATCATTGAAAAAATGATTTTTTACAAAAATATTCCCTGTGAATTATGAAATCGTTAACTCATTATTAAGCTTAATACAATGAATGTTATATATAAAAAAGCTTATAAGAATAACTTCCTATAAGCTTTTAAATATTGAAATAACCTGTACTAATTTACAATCAACGTAGCTCCGTTGGTTGGAATAATTAATTCTATTTCTTGGCTCTTTTTCAATTTAGTACTGATTACCTTTCCGTTTAATTGCGCATCATCAAGGTATTGTTTCAATGCAGAACCTGCCGCAATCATAGGTAACTTCACTTTAAGTTTTAATGTTTCCTTTTGAGCATTAATACCTGCCACATACCATTTAGCGCCATGACGACGTGCCAAAATTGCATATTTCCCAGGATAACCATCTATAAAACGAACCTCATCCCAGATAGTTGGTACTTCTTTCATGAAATCGATAGCCCATTGCGGTGCATCAGTTAAGTTGTTAGGTGCTAAAGCAAAATGTTGCACTCCACTTTGAAACAACACCGCTGTCGCCAAAGCATACACATCCGAAGTCATTCGTTTAGAACCTTTATTAGGTGTATTTTTAGCATTGTAAAATTTGTTCAAAGCACTTCCTCCAAAATCCATACTACCTACTGTATTTCGAATAAAAGTATGCAAAGTAGCACTGAAAGCCTCTAAATCGCAACTTCTTTGTCCGAAATACAAATTTTCACTCGCTAAAACAGCTTCACTTGATGCATAGTTAGGATACATTCGTTCCCATCCACGAGGCAAAGTTGTTCCATGGAAAATAACCATAATCCCATAATCATTGGCATCATACAAAATGTCTTCATACAATTTCATCGTTTCCTGCTTATCTCCTCCAAAGAAATCTACTTTAATCCCCTTAATTCCTATACTTTTCATCCAGGCCATTTCTTTGCGTCGGGCTATCGTATTATCCATAATTCCTCTTGGACTTTGAGGCGCATCATTCCAATAGCCATTCGAATTGTACCATAAATACAAACCAACACCCTTAGTCGCACCATATTTTGACAAAGCAGCAATTTTATCACGTCCTATCTGAGTATCCCAAAGCGCATCTACCAAAACAGTTTCATAACCCATGGCTGCACTAAAATCGATATAACGAAGTTGCTCCTCATAAACAGTACTCCCATCCATTCCAATAATCCAACTCCAAGAACCCTTAGTGTACTTATAGTTTTGAGATGCTTCATAACGAGGTTTTACCAAATCAAATGGAACAGTCGTTTCTACTATAGGTGCTAATGTTTCTCCCACAGTAATCGTTCGCCAAGGAGTTTCGCCAGGAAGTGCAATTCCCGGAGATGATGTCCCATTACCATTATTTTCGCCTTCCATTGGAAAACCAATGGTATATAAACCTTTGTCATGCCCAATCAATCTACTAGCACAATAATGACTGTCCACTCCAGTTTCGGACACTAAAATCCAACCTCCTTCATTCAATTTAAAAAGACAAGGAAAAGTGTAACCATCTCCATTACCATTTTTACCCAATTGAGCATCAACCACATACGGAATCTCATAACTCGGCATCGTACGAGCATATCCCACCATAGGTTTACTTTGTGCCGACAAGAAAGAAGTAGTTCCTTCAGGAAATAAAAAACCTGAAACCTCTTCCTTAACTACTGCTGAAAGGGTTTCTTTTTGAGGATAAACTTTGTATTTAAAAGCCACATCATTATTGCTCACTCTAAAAATCACATCAATAGCCGCTTTGTTGTCTTTTACAAAAGAAAATATAGCCTCATTCGCTACATAATGTACTTTACTTTGCTTGATATTAGCCAGCTCATACGTTTCATCAATGATCTTTTGGTTGACTTTATCTTTCAACTCAAGGCCTGAACTAAAATCACCTGCATTGGTTTTTAATCCAAGAGGTGACGGCTGTAAAAATTGTTTCCCTTTATAGGAAACACTATAGCTAGGCTTCCCATCTGTAATTGTTAAACTAACTGAAAGTTTAGCATTAGGACTCGATACCGTTGTTAATTGACTTTGCGAATGAATGGCAACACAATGCAACAACACAATGCATAACAGTAATTTAAAATTTAAAAAATTCATTTTTTGATTTATAATTTTAGGTTAGAAGTCAAAAATAACTAATTATTTATTTTACTTACAAAATAAAGTGTTAATTATACACTATTTATTTTAAAAACAATAAAAGACAGCTTTCACTGTCTTTCTATTTAAAATGAAATTTTAAGGTTTTAAAACATCATTATTTGGTGCATATTTTTTTTGCCAAACCGGATATTTATCCAAGACTTTTTGTGGACTATTGGTATACCAGGCATATCCACTACGACGCTCTAAACTAACTTCAGCTAAGGAATACAAAAACTCGCTGTCTCTATCACAAAACAAAGGTCTTTCAGTACCTAATTCGTAGTAACGCGTCCAAATAGGTGCTGCAGTTGAATCGACTACTACTCTAACATCACGCTTAATTTTTTTATACTGTGATTCTGTTGGAGTAATTTCAAATGATTCTACTCGGGTATTGTAAATTCTGGAATCGGCAAACCATTTTACAGCACTTTGAATCGATTGAATAATACGTTCATCAGGATTTTTAATTATCATCAAAAACAAAACAATATCCACACTTTCACCATTGCAAATACTTGGCGGTTCAAATTTACGTGCCCAGGCCGGAGCCAGAGTTTCTTCATCGTGTTGCTGACACCAGGCTGTCAATTGGCCTTTGTCTTTAATCTGCATATTCAAAATACAATCTAAACCTTTATCATAGGCTGCTTTCACTTTGGATTTCATCTTGTCATCTAAAAAAGAAAAATTAGAATTATTATTGACAATTTTGTCCAATAAATTCATGATTCCCATATAAGCGCCATCATTAAAAGTAATGTGTCGGCTGTATTTTTTTTCTAATGGAAAATACTGTGGCCAACCGCCATTAGCATACTGCGCATCCAATATATACTGAATTCCTTTGATACAGGCTTCTTTGTATTTATCCATTTGCGTAGCGGTATACACCTGAGCCAAATAGTAAACATGTGTGTACGTAGTCTCGTTATCAAAAGTAGTATGCAAAATGTACTTTGAATCGCTTACTTTTTTAACTTGCTCCGGAGTTAGAATCGCACGCATATCGTAGTTCTTTGGCCAACCGCCATTGGCACGCTGAAAAAGAATCATATTATCTGCAATTTTAGTATAATCGGAATCTTCATATCGTGGCTGGTTAGGAACGGGATCAATCAAATTAGATTTGTCTTTAATTCCATACCAATGTCTTTCACTGTCGCCAAAAGGTTTTGTGGTAATCATTTCTTCCTTCTTATCCGATTGTGCCTGAATGCCAAGACTTGAAAAGGTCATCGCAGTAAGCAAAAAGAAATGATGTCTTTTTAGGAGGGTCATAATTTAGTTTTTGTGGGTTGGTATTATAGTATTTATTACTGATAACGAATTGTTTTTAAAGCTTATTATTGCAAAAGACTTTATGACAATTGAAACCTTATCAAGCAAAAAGCATTCCTTTTTTAAAAAAAATCTCCGGCATCAATTGAAACCGGAGATTAGTATGTGTTTAAAATTTAACAGCGCCTTTTGGTACAGTGGCACCAATTACAGTCTTCTTAGCCAAATCATTTTTTGCTGAAGCTTTCAAATCAATATTACTGCAGGCTTCACCATTAATCTCTATAGATTTTGATGAAGAAGACATAAACTCAACATCTTTGAAAATCATGTTTTTGCCATTATAAATGTTAAAAACAGTACTGTCATTGACATCAATTTTAACATTGGTAATTTTGATACCATCCGCATCAATAATAGAAAAACCTTTATCCGCTTTTACCAGCAAATTAGAAATTTCAATATTTTTC
>JALRGZ010000203.1 GCA_023253295.1 Flavobacterium sp. | reverse complement strand
ACGAGATTGCGGATTGGGAGACCATTTGAATTTCCAGATACCGTTAAGCGACTGAACCATCGAATTAGTTGTTTTTGTTTCTGACAAAAAACCATACGCGTGTGGCTTTTCTTTGTTAATACCATTGACATCAAGATTTTCCCAATCGTTGAGATTTTGTGCTTCAAGCCTGAAGGTTGCTGCAATAACCATAAGGATAAATAAATATACTTTCACCATGCTGTTGTTTTATATTTTTTTCACAAACCCTAATTTTTAACAGGTTTGCTTATAAATTTATTATTTTTAAGATTTTTCCGCTCCAATAATTAAGATTAATACTCATTTCGGATGGTCGCATACACTCCGTAGGAGGCATTAGTTACTTTGTAAAAAGGCAGAAGCGTATATTCTTTTCCATTATTTTTCAATGTAAATGACATAGAATTCTCTTGTTTAGAGATATTTTTTAAAATATCTACCTCATTTCCTTTTAATATTGTTTCTTCATTAACTTGAAATGCCAATAAAACCGGACCATAAAACAATGCAATCACCTTTGAATTATCAGGCATGGGTTTTAAATGATAATCATAATTAAAACGTATTTCTATCTTATCACTATTTTTCCATTTTCTATCAATGGTAACATACGACATAGGACATATACTAATTTTTAAAGGTTCGTCGTTTACAAAAACCTGTGTTTGTGCATCTGCCCACGACGGGATAAACAATTTTAGTGCAAATGATGTACTCTTTTTCGCTGTTACACTGAATTTCACAACAGAGCTATCCGGAAAATCTGAGGACTGCGATAACGTAATCCCCTTCGATTTCCAATTCACCGAGGAAGGAATGTACAAATTCACCCAGAGATTATTGTTGTTGTAAAAATAGATATTGGTATTTAAGCCCGTGAATGCTTCGATGGTTGTACCGTTGCAACAGAAAAAACCATCTGGCTTTTCAAAGTTCTTCTTGTTCGGAGAACCCAATGGTAAAGAATAAACATTCCATCCGGTTTCGGCATTTTGAAGTGCGAAAACGGAATTATAAAGCGTGTTCATGTACACATCAGCATATTCGGGCCTGGCAGTCCATCGAAACAACGTGCTTGTAATTTTTTGAGTATTATGAGAAACACAGGATTCGGAAGTCTTATCAGTAAGCGTAGCACTTAAGCAATCAGCATACCCCCAGTGTTCCGAAGTTTGAGCAGCCGGAGTGTTGGCTATAGGTCGTGGACCACTACTTGACCCATTTACATAACAATGATGATGTTCAAGGATATCCCAGAAATGTGAGACAACATCGCGATAGTAACTATCTCCTGTATTTTCATACCGCTTGGCAAACCCAATTACCAAAGGTAAATGGGTATTAGAATGCAGACCGGATAAAATATCTTTACCCTCATACAACGGTTGGCTGAACCATTTACGGTCAAAAAGACATGCCAACCGATAATGAGTTGAGTCATTAGACATTTTAAACAAATTGTGCAGTACATCGTTCATTCCTCCTGCCTCATTTCCCGGATTAGCCTGAGGAGTATACAGCATTTTCTCAATCGTTTCAGGTGAAAGCTTATCCATACGCTCTTTTACATAAGCAGCCATATTTACGACAATCGCATATGCTTTTTTATTTCCTGTAGCCTTATAAATATCAAGCATTCCCTGCATGATTTTATGATAGGTATAGTACGGAGCCCAAACACCTCCAAATTGAGTTTCCAGGGTAGTAAAATCATTTTCGGGGAATGCACTTAGATATTTGCCCCCAAGTTTTTGCTGACAATCGCCAAGTACGTCAACCATGTATTTTACACGTTTTTGAAGTAAGGTATCACCAGTTTTTTCAATCAACGAAGCACAAGCCGATAAATAATGACCCACAAAATGCCCGCGCAATCCTACTTTAGGCGATTCCCAACCTCCCAGGGGCTGCGCCTTCGATTCAATTCCGGCATTTATCCTGAAATTGTGAAGCAACCTGTCTGGCTCAAACTGGTATATATACATTGTGTTGACAGCTTCACGATTTTTTATCCACGACTCAGACAAAACAACATCTTTTGTTCTAAAGATGATAGGTCGTTTGTCTTTGTCGAGAAACTGATTTTCGCAATTTGGAAGATTTTGGGCATTAAGAAAACTTATTGAGGAAAAAAGAATTCCCAATAAGTTTTTTGCCACATTATTTGATTTATACATACTTATAACAATATTTTACTCGTTTTTTTTAATAACGAAATCCCTTTAAGCGTATGGGGTTGAACCCGCAAGAACCTGTGTTTCTTACTATTCTACTTTTATTCTAAATACAACCGCAATTTTGTTCGGAATGCTCTTTGGTTTCATAATTACCAAAGAATCTGAATATTGTTTCCATAAAATTTTTTCTTTACTTCCCAGCATTTCTATTTTTTGTATTTTATGAGCTGCTTTATTTTCACCAAGTGATTTTAACTTAATATTCTCAGTTGGAACATCCATAACAGTTGCGTAGAGTATATTTTCCTTTTGATTGAAACGAATATCTTTTTCGTTAAAACCAACCTTCCCCTCATTAAAACCTGCCGCATCTAACGGATTTACAAAATCAACCGAAGGTCCCTCACCAAAAATTTTCCAAGGACGTGTGTCGAAAATACTTTCTTTATTCACATCCATCCATGCTGCTATACCTTCAAGAACCGCTACTTCTTTATCGTCGATAGTACCATCTCCACGAACAGGAATATTAAGCAATAGATTTCCATTCTTACTTACAATATCAATCAATGTTTTAATAACACTGGCTGCTGATTTGTAGCTATTATCATTGTAACGTGCCCGGTTATAATGCCAGTCACCTATACAGGTACAAGTTTGCCATGCTTTCTCTTGTGGTTTATCCGGGGCACCACGTTCTACATCCCAAACCATACATTCTTTTTGTGCATCGGTTAATATTTTACCAAACATTACTGCTTCTAATTTTCCCTTATGGGTTACCATACTCTTATTATAATAATGGGCAGCTAATTTTAAACCTGCATCACTGATTGGATATAGAGGAAGAGTTGTATCGTCAAAATATAACAAATCAGGATTGAATTTATTAATCAGTTCCATCGTTCTATTATAAAATTTATCACAATACTCCTGTGAAGGCAGTGATGCCCCTCCACCCCAATTCCACCATTTATCAAAATCAGTTATTTTACTAACTTCATGATTTTGAGCATAAAGTTCCTGTGGATCTAATCCTTCCCACCAGGTCCCTTTTCCATCTTCTTTTGTAAGTTTACCATCATAAGGAACACCTGCGAATTCTCCTTTTTTATCAGCCCCCTGAGCCAATTCATACCATGTCCAAGGACGGGAAGCGTGAACGCTCAAGCCAAATGGCAGTTTGTGTTTTTTTGCTGCAGCTGCCCAGCCAGCCACAATATCCTTTTTGGGTCCTACCCTTGTTGAATTCCATTCTTGGTATTTACTATTCCACAAATCCAGATTATCGTGATGATTTGCCATTGCAAAAAAATATTGAGCTCCAACACGCTTATAAAGTTTTACTAATTTTTCAGGATCCCAATTTTGAGCTTTCCAATCGCGGATAACTTCTTTAAATCCTGCTTTAGAAGGATGACCGTAATTTTGCACATGCCATTTATTATAATCAGCACCTTCCTCATACATACCACGAGCATACCAATCCCCTTGCTCAGGCTGACATTGTGGTCCCCAGTGTGCCCAAATACCAAATTTAGCATTACGAAACCAGTCAGGAACTTTATATTGGGATAAAGACTGCCAGTCAGGTTTAAATATCCCCTCTGTCATCGATTCTTTATCAGTATTAACAACTATCATTTTCTCATCCTGAGCTTTCATATAAAAAGACAAAAAGAAAAGAGAAAGACTAAAAATTATTGTTCTCATGATTTTTTATTATTTACAAGTTTTATTTTTTTTCACTACCAATTATTTTACTTACAATAGCTTAATTCTCTTTATAAATCAGTAATTTGAATTAATCAATTATTACATTATATCGAAAAGCAGTAACTAAATTTCACTGCTAGTACGAATATAAAATCACCTTTATTTTAAAATAGAGTCTGATTAGAATGTATTCAACAGATAATTGATTTTAATCTTTAACTTCCATTTCAACTCTCAGTCTAACTTCTTTTTGATTGCGGAATATTAAAATTTCTGTACTCGATTCCATTACAGACATTTGAACATTAAACAAATCTTTTAATGTATGGATTGGCCTACCATTTAAAGCAAGTATAACATCGTTTAACCGTAACCTTTTTGAGAATGCCGTTTCGGATTTTATTTCCAGTACCAAAACACCTCTTTTGCTGTCCATCCCTGTCGCCGATTGTTCTCCATCTGTATTAAGGTCTTTTAATTTAGCTCCCATAAAATCAACTATAGCTTCTTTATCGTAATCCAGATCTTTAATCTTAGCTACAACAGGAAAAATTACTTTTTTAGCCAAAGCTTTTAATTTTGGTGATACTACACCAAAACTTTCCATATCAAAATTTTTGAAGCCAGTAGTAAAAACTTTTGAACCTTTTTTTATCCTGAAATCTCCTTTCTGGGGATTTATAAAATCCTGCCCGCCATAAATAGAATGTCTATCTGTTCCTCTATCTTGTGCTTCTTTTAATGAGACTGCATCAGGAAAAACATTGTAGTCTGTTTCTTTTCCCCAAACATCAATTTGAATGGGTAAATAGCCTTTCATGACTATATTATGTTTAAAAACATCATTAGAGTTTTTAAACCAAACATGAGGATGGAAGGTGTTATTAACCATAATATTGTTTTCAACAACACGATTAACTCCTTCTCGTAACTTTATACCTCCATTCAAACACAGGTTGTTTTTGATTATGTAGTTACTCGAACCATCATCCAAATCAATATCCCAGCCATGGTCACAACGCAGGCGATTATTTTGTATAACAATAGGCTTTACTACATCAAGCATAGCAAGTTCAAAATTATTCTCAACAATGGAATCCATAAGTTTTTTATCAAAATGCCAATATCTGTCGCGCCCCCAGGAATTGAAAGAACCATGGTCTCCGCTTTCTTTTACGGTATTGAATATATCATTGAATTCGATAATATGACCTCCCCAAGTTCCTTCGTTCACATTAATACCGGCACGGGAAATATCATAGATAGTATTGTGACTCACAGTAATGCTTTGGCACATGGAAAGTTGTACAGCTGCAGATTGTTTTTCTACGGTTCCCAAATTAAACATCAAATTATTGTACACCTTACAATCTACAGGATAATTATTTGTTTTAGGTCCTGGTGTACGATCCATCTGATCCAATGGTACAAATTGATAATACTGAAAACTAGCTGAACGTACTGCATTTGGATCTCCAACAAAACAAAATGCACTTGCTCCTATTTCGGAAATTTTACAATCTGTAACTTGACAATTTCGATTAAAATTATTGAAAAAAACAGCATTTCCTCCCAATTCAGAAAGTGTACAATCTTTTAATGTACAATTTACAGCCCCATCAAAAAGTACAGCTCCACCACGGTAAATTGTCCAATCGCTTCGTAACAAAGGTTCTTTATTCTCCATGAATGTGCGAAGTGTTTGCGTAAGATAGAGACCTAAAATATTTATATTCTTAACTGGAATCGCTTCTGTACCTCTGAATTCAAACAAATGGGTAATTTGTGGCGTCTCAAATTTTGCTTTTTTAATATCCAAATTTTTTGGTGGATAGTAATACAACATTTTTGCTTTTTTATCATAATACCATTCATTTTCCACATCTAATTCTTCAAAAATATTTTCTACAAAACGATATTTTTGGTGCATTCCCATAGGGCGATTGTTTTGCCAACCACCTACAAGTTGCAAATCTCCTTTGTCGTCTTTTCCAATGATCTTGTAATGGGAATCCCCCCATAAAGATGGGTGCAACGCATGAATATAACCACCTTCTGGGGATTTCCAATTAGTTACTCTTTCTTTAGAAATTACATCTTCTGCAGTTCCACCGTAGTATTGAGCTTTAGGGTCATAATTTGGATAACGGGCTGCATGTTGTATTTGTCCGTTGACCAACAAACAATCAAAAATAAGATCTTGAGTTACCTTAGCCTTCCAAATACCATTTTTGTATGTTTCCCAATTTAGATTTAATTTTTTACTTCCCGAAATGGTAACGTTCTGATTTTTTTCATTTTTAATAGTCAGGGATTCGTTTTCTTTCCTTGAATCGGCAGGACTAAATACTATAGGTTCGTTTAAATAATACATACCTTCATGAAGGTAAATCACAACCGTGCCTGATATAGTACGAGCTTCTGATAATGCTCTTTTTATTGTGGCAAAAGGCTTGCTTCTAGATCCGGGGTTACTATCTTTACCATTGACAGAAACATAATACTTTGTTTTGGCAAATAAGCAAGTACTGGCCATTATGACAAATAAAAAAAATATTTTCTTTGAATTATACATCATAGTCTATTTAGCAATAATAGATATCACAGTACTCTTAAGTGCATCAGATGAAGCCTTTATCTTGATATTACCAGACTTTTCATCCGATTGTACTAACACCATACAATAACCATTGAATGCCATTCGTTGATTGGCTTTATCTCGTTCGTGACTATTAGGATTTCCATTAGCAACACCAATTATTTTTCCGGGACCTTCAATTTCAAATTTCACCAAGTTATCAGCTGTTGGCACAACTCTACCCTTGGTATCTTTTATGGCAACCTTAATTATGGCTACATCGCATCCATCTGCTTTTAATGTATTTACATCACTTTCTAAATCAATCTGAGCAGGGGCTTTAGTTGTTTCAACTATATCTTTGGTTACTAATTTACCAGCTTTATAACCACGGGCTTCCAATTTTCCTGGTTGATAAATCAAATCCCAAATCAATTTCTTGTAAGGAACTGCTTTTTGTCTCCCAATACTTTTACCATTTAAGAACAATTCTACTTCGTCGCAATTAGTATAGCTATGTACCTTCATTTTTTGTCCTTCTTTTCCTGTCCAATTCCAGTGTGGAAAAATATGTACGGTTGGAATATCAGTCCAAGCCGATTTATAAGCATAATAACCGTCTTTAGGGAAACCGCAAACATCCAAAAACCCGAATTGTGAGGCTACACTAGGCCATGAAAATGGTGTTGGTTCTCCTCTATAATCAAATGCTGTCCACACAAATAAACCTCCCAGATAAGGATACTTCACAATATCTGCCCAGTCCTCACCAGGGTAAGGCCCCCAATCTGGTTGCCAAATAGTTGAATTAGAACAAGTGTGTTTCCACCAACTATTTTCATATTCTCCTCGAGTCGAAACAAAACTTGTTCCTTCGGTACAAAACATAACACGATCCGGGTGATTTTCTTTATCTTTTACATAAGCCAATTGCTTGTCGCCATAATTATAACCCACAACATCCAGCACATCACTGTAACCACCCTCATTACGTGCATGATTCATTGCTGCGGTAACTTTTCGGGAAGGGTCAATTTTATGAGCTGTATTCACCATGGTTTCCATAATTCGGGCTCCCGTCACAGTCCCCTGCATTGCTTCTTCATTCTCTAAACTCCACATAAATATAGATGGATGATTTCTGTCTCTATATAACATGGCAGATAAATCTTCCAGACCATCTTTAGAACTTGACAAATGACGGTTTTCATCTAATACTAACATACCAATACTGTCGCACATATTCAGCACTTCTGGAGTCGGCGGATGATGTGTACAACGATAGGCATTACTACCTACTTCTTTGAGTACTTTCAACTTATACCAATTTACTTTATCCGGAACAGCAACTCCAATACCTGCAAAATCCTGATGGTTACAAGTTCCTTTTACAGGATAAAGCTTGCCATTAAGAAACACTCCATTTTTATTAATCTCTACAGTTCGCACACCAAATGTAGTTTCGTAAGTATCTACAACATTTCCATTTTCAAAAACTTCAGTAAGTACTTTATAAAGATTAGGTGTCTCAGGCGACCAAATCAAAAGTTTTTCAATTGTGTCTGTTTGAGATACTTCCGTCTGACCAAATGGAGGGATTGACAGCGTAGAAGTTTTTGTAGCTATCACAAGCCCTTTCTCGTTGATTATTTTCGAAACAAGGCTAACATTTTTAACCGTTTTGTATTCGTTTTTCAATGTGGTTCTAATACTCACTGTTGCTTCCGCATCAGATACCGAAGGTGTTGTAACATAAGTACCAAACCTGGCTACATGAAGTTTGTCTGTTTTAACAATCCAAACATGTCTGTAAATACCACAACCTTCATACCACCAGCCTTCTGGCTGAGTTGCATCTACCTTTACCAAAATCACGTTTTTCCCTTCATTGCCATAACGCAAGAAATCACTCAGGTCATAATTTGATGGTGTATATCCACTGAGATGAGTACCCAGAAGGTGACCGTTTACCCAAACTGTGCTGTTTCTAAAAATTCCATCAAATTCGATGGATATTTTCTTCCCTTTGTCCGATTCAGATATTTCAAATTCCTTTCTATAAACTCCTTTTCCAACAGCTAAATATCCACTGGCTGATGGCTGACTTCCCAAATCATCGTCATGAACAAAGTCACCTTCGATACACCAGTCATGAGGAAGGTTAACCGTTCTCCAATCGGTCGGTAACATTGATAAACTACTTCTAAAATTGGTATAATCAATGACTGTATCTTTCTTGGCAATAACAGGAACATTAATATCCGTAATCCCGCCTTGCCCCACTCTAACAACCTGTTTCATGGCAATATCGCCTTTATGAAATTGCCAACTTTTATCAAAATTTTCTTTTGTTCTTTTCGATACAGTTGTTTGCTGAATAACTTGTGCATTCGCACTAATAGATAAGAAAAAGAAAAATATTGCGAATCTTAGTATCATTTATCTCTATTATTTGGTTATTTTGGTTACTTAATTTTATTTTTTTATCATTTATTAATGAAAATTTATTGCAAAAATCCCATATATCCTGACTTGAAAATACAGCATTAGGATTATCAGAATATCAATGCCCAACTCCTGCAAATTTATTAGTGCTTGGTTTTAATAATATTATGAGATTGTTTACTATTCCATTTTTTATAATTTGCGAATTGTCCCTATAAGAGGTACTATTTCCTTATTCATTTTCAAAAAAGTTTTCACAGTGTTATTCTGCAGATCAATTACTTGGCTAACACCTAATCCATCTTTTTCAACCCAGGAAACAAACAAAGTGCTATTATCCAGTCGTAAAGCAGAATATTTATCAGTTGCGTCCTTTCCCTTTTCACTTCCTTTTATACATTTCCAATAGAGTTCATTTTCAGATATAAAATTTACTTCATAAACATGATCTCCATAATTGTATTCAAGTGTTTTCCCGTATAAAGAATCTACTTCTATGAACATTTTTTTTTCATCTTGAATAGTTCCTACATCTCTAGTATCATTTTGATGCTTACAAGACAGGAATGTAATTAATACCAAAATTCTTAAGATTGTATTTTTCATCTGTAATCATTTATTTGTTATACCGAAATTTTGCCTCTGTTTTATTTAACTTACAAACCGCTAGTTAACCAGATACATACATCTAATCATCATCACTTTTATATTTGAAACTTATATCATAAACATAATTCTCATTATTGTATTCAGGTTCTCTACTATACTTTTTTTTCTTATCTTGAACAGAAGCTTTATTTTTGTTAGTATTCTGATCTATACACGATAAAATCATAAAAAAAACTAAAATTGTAAAAATTGTATTTTTCATTTGTTAGCTATTTATTTCTTATAATTTACCCCCATTTTAAACTCGTTTTGACACAAAAAACTTTACTCAAAAATTTCAATATTTATTCATCCATTTTATAAATTCTTTCCATCAATTGCCATTTTTGGTCGGCAGTTGCTTCGGCAGAACTATCCTGAAATTGTGACATATGAGCCTCCCATTCGCTTTGACGTGGTTTTAGTGCTAATTCAGACATAGCCTTATCATGATCAAAATCAGCCACAGTATCCATAATCATGAATAGTTTTGTTCCAAAAAGAAAAATTTCCATATCTATGATTCCTACCTCTTTCATTCCCTGAGTTATTTCAGGCCAAGCTGCGCCTTTAGCGTGTGCTTTTTTATAGGCTTCAATTAATGTTGCATTATTACGCAACTCCATGGTTTTACAATAGCGTTTAAAAGATTCTTTCATTTTGTATTTTCTTAATGTATAAACTTAATTATGCGAATTATTGTCTTTTTTTTCATTGTATCAGCAAAAATGTAAGTATGCGAATACAGAAGTCTTTATAAATTTTATTTCCTCAGAAACTAAGCAGCTATAAAATATTGTATTTACAAATAGTGTTAATCATAAATTTCATTAACTTATTTTGCCTATTCAGTTTTACTAAAGTCAAGTTTCATAATATCTTGTAAATTGTATATTGGGCGCTCTAATTCATACGGAATTGGTCTTTTACTGAACTGCTGAAAATACAGCAAACAGCCATCTTTCCATAATTGAGCATTCCTGCTTTGATTTCGAAGTTTGTCCTGAACTTCGACAAAACGATTAACATCAACATACGACTGAACTTTATCCCATGTCTTTTGAAAACCACGTACTTGTTGTACCCCCTTATCATAGTGCCTACATATTTCATCCCACAAAGTATTCCCGTTTTTTAATTTATAATCCCAGGGAACATGGTGAAACCAAAGCAGGAACATCTCAGGACAGTTTTTTACATCATTAAACTGTGATCTGAGCGGTTCGTTGTATTGGCTAACCGCATCACTTCCGCTTGTTGACCTGTTAAAACCTACTCCGATTGTATCTGCCTGGTGGTAATATGGAGGTGTCCAGTCTTTACGCATATTTTCAGGTGCCCACCAAGGTCCCGGACCATAATGATGTTCTGCAGCAAAAATGTGATGTAATCCCAATGGCATCATATAATTTACCGCAGCTTCGTGACTTTCCATCATCATTTGTTTTACTGGAATCAAAAAATTTTCTGTCCAGTCAGTTGAATTTAGATATTGATCAGATACAGGCTTAAAAGTTAGCTCAATCCATTCTTTAGCAATCTGTTCACTTGTTAACTGGTTATCCCAGGCTAAACGCCCAAAAGCATACCAGTTAGCCTGTGCAAATTGATGCCCGCACCAGTTAGCATCCAGTCCTATATTTGCGACACCGGCAATGGCTGTATATTTCTTAGGAAAGACTGTGCCATCTGTACAACTGGCTACTGTGCTCCCTGAACCATTCTGATAAGTATCGCTTTTTAAAAATTCTTCCCACATTGGGGCTAAATATACCAGATGTACCGAATGTCCTAAATACTCTTGTGTAATCTGTAATTCAGGCATTACGGAGTTTTTGTTCATTGCACCAAAAAGCGGGCTAAATGGTTCACGGGGCTGAAAATCAATAGGACCATTTTTAACCTGAACAATAACATTATCCCTGAACTGACCATCAAGTGGCTTAAATTCATTATACGCTTGTTTGGCCCTATCGTTATCAGATGAGTTGTACACAAAAGCACGCCACATCACAATTCCTCCATAGGGTTTAAGAGCATCAGCTAACATATTGGCACCATCTGCATGAGTACGCCCAAAATCCTGTGGTCCAGGTTGTCCTTCACTATTGGCTTTAATTAAAAAACCTCCAAAATCAGGCACAAGGTTATAGATTTCCTTTACTTTCCCTTCCCACCATTTTATAACTTCTGAATGTAAAGGATCTGAAGTTTTAACACCTCCAATAAGTGCCGGAGATGAGAATTTAACCGAAAGATATATTTTTACACCAAAAGGGCGTAACACATCAGCTATTGCTTTTACTCTGTTGAGGTAACCGGAGGTTAAAATAAAAGGGGATGCATTTACATTGTCAAGTACAGCACCATTAATACCTATTGAAGCATTTGCTCTGCCATATTCTTTCCATATTGTTATATCTTTTTGGGTAACTACCAGAGAATCTTTTCCTGATTTCCAAAAAATAGACTTTCCTGAGTATCCACGCTCGATAAAACCATCCGGATTATCCCAATGATTTAGTAACCTGCGCTCATATGAAGGATTAATAATTTCTGTACTAGCAATAGCTTTATTAGTTTGCTGACGACGCAACATTTCATAAACTCCATAAAGCACCCCAAGTTCTGTATTAGCCTGAATACCAAAACTATTAAGTATAAAACCATCTCCCTTAATTCTCTTATCTTTCTTTAATTTTAATACTATGGATACTCCGGATTTTCCTTGCCAACCCTGTTCCAGTTCCTTCTTAGCTATGCTGATGGTTGTTGATTTTTTAGTGCAAACTACATGAACATCCCCCAGCTTTCTGCCCCGAAGCCAAAGACTATGACCATCTTCTGCCCATAAATTTAAAGAAGCAACACACAATATTATACTCAAAAACAATTTCATTTTTATAAATTTCATTAACTACAATAATTCAATAGTCATATATCTATCTCATAAATACTATTCAACAACTTAAATGATATTTCATTAGCCCTTCTCTTAACTTTTCCTTTTAGAGAATTAGAAAACCCAAATACAAATAAATACAGGAGTAAACAACAGAACTGTTCAACATCCGCAATTAGTTGTTTATTTAATGATTTTCACATTTATTTTTTTCAAATCTTTTAGAGAAGAACTTTTCCCATAATAAACCTCATATTCTCCGGGAGTTACCATCATTCTTCGTTGGCTCCAGTCAAAAAACTCAAATGAATCAGCATTCAAATTAAAAGTAGCTTCTTGGGTTCTGCCAGCTGTAATTTCCATACGTTGGTATCCACGCAGAGTTTTTAAAGGTCCTTCAATGTCATTTACTTTGCGGATATAAACCTGAACAACTTCACTACCGGAACGCTTTCCTGTATTTGTAATTGGCACAGTCAATTGAATTGATTCATTATCTTTGAATTCCGTTTTACTCAATTTAGCATTGCCTATTCTAAATGATGTATAATTCAATCCATACCCAAAAGGAAACAATGCATCATCCATAAAACGATATGTTCTTCCTTTCATAGAATAATCTTCAATATCTCCCAGATTATCTGAATTTTTATAGAAGGTTACAGGTAATTTTCCTGAAGGATTATAATCTCCGAAAATTACATCTGCCACAGCCTGACCGCCTGATTGTCCGCCATACCAAGCCTGAAGAATAGCATCACAACTTTCGGTTTCCGGAGTTAATGCCATAGCAGCACCTGAACAGTTTACAAACACTATCTTCTTTCCTGCTTTTTTCAATGCTTGTAAACAATTGCGTTGCGAAGCAGGAAGTTCAATATGAGTTCTGTCGCCTCCTTTGAAACCATTAAATTCTACCGGCATTTCTTCACCTTCTAATCTTGGTGAAATTCCTCCAATAAAAATCACTTCATCAATTCCTTTTAGTTTATCAACTAATTCATCATAATTCACCGGAATCTCTCTGCCTATATTTAACTTAAGACTTGCTTCTACACCATCATTAACGGCTGAATATTTGACTTCAATCTTGTAATCTTTCCCTTTTTCAACAATAAAAGGAATTCTAATTGGTGCTAATTGCCATAATTCTTTTGAAAATAAGGTTTCATTGTTTACCAACACTTCACATTTTCCACCAAATTCCAATCTAAAAACGATTTCTTCCGATTCAGTAGCACTGTAAACAGTTTCATATTTTCCGGAAAAACCTTTAATATTTACACCAGGACTAAATTGATTTTGCCCTGCAGTTGTTAATTGTATCGGACTTATAATTTGATTATGTGCTACTGCATCTCCTTTAAACTCTTTATTATTCCAATAAGTGGCTTTCATTCCCGTTTTTCCATCAAAAGAACAATTCTCAAAAAGACTTTGTGTAATCTTGTCTTCTACTAAGTCACATCCTTTATCGTAAAATACTTTATCTGCCGGAAGCTTTCCTTTAACGCCTTCTAAAACAGTAGTGATAGCGGATGGAAAACCGTTATAATTCCCTAACAACATAGGTTCATCATTAGCATTAGGCCCTATTACAGCTATCTTTTTTATTTTTTTTGACAATGGAAGGATATTGTTTTTGTTTTGAAGTAAAACCATTGATTCCTGAGCCATCTTCAGTGCTAATTCTTTATGTTCTTTAGAATCAATTACTGATGCAGGAATTTTTGACCATGATACTAAAGAATCATCATCCATTTCACCTAAGTCAAAACGTCCAATCAAAACTCTTTCTAAACGTTCATCAATTTCTTTTTCATCAATCAAACCTTTATCAACAGACTGTGGCAATTTATTGTAAGCATAATCCCAACCACATTCTACATCAGTACCGGAAAGTACCGCTTTAGCGGCTGCATGAGTTGCGTCTGATGACACTTTATGTGTACTATAAAAATCTGTAATGGCTCCACAATCAGAAACTACCAGATATTTAAACCCCCAATCGTTTCGAAGAATTTTTTGCAACAAACGGTTACTTCCGCAGCAAGGTTCATCATCTAAGCGTTGATAAGCACACATTACTTCACGAACATCAGCTTGTTGAACCAATGCTTTAAATGCCGGCAAATAGGTTTCCCACAAATCACGCGGATTAACATTATTCAGATTCAATGAATGCCTGCTCCATTCAGGACCAGAATGTACTGCAAAATGTTTGGCACATGCCAACAGTTTTTTGTATTTTGAATCGGCAGGTCCCTGAAGTCCGTTTACTACTGAAATCCCAATACGGGTTGTCAGATAAGGATCCTCTCCATAGGTTTCCTGTCCTCTTCCCCAACGTGGGTCTCGAAATATATTTATATTTGGTGTCCAAACAGACAAACTCATAAATTTACTGTTTTCCTTCCCCTCTCTTCTGTTCTCATGATACTTAGCACGGAATTCATCAGAAATAGCATTAAAAACATTATAAACTAAATTATCATCGAAAGATGCTGCCAGTCCTATGGATTGAGGAAATACAGATACGTTATATCCATATCTGATACCATGTAATCCTTCGCTCCACCAATTGAATTTTTTTATTCCTAAACGAGGAATAGCCTCTGACTCATCAAGCATCAAAGCTACTTTTTCCTTTAATGTAAGACGAGACATTAAGTCCTTAGCACGTTGCTCAGAACTTAGATCCGGATTTTGATAAGGATATTGCTGTGCCCAAGCATTACTTATCAGAAAAAAAATCATCAATACGAACAGGGATCTTTTCATTTTTAATTTTGTATTTGTTATTATTTTCTGAGAGTTCGATATTAACAATAACATCTCTCAATATTATTTTAAGGTTAAATCTACCTGCGAAAAAACAACTTTTATTATTTATTTAATGGGCATTATGTTTCACAAATACTATCCAAATGTCTTATTTAGGCTCATTCCTTAGCAGACTTCCACAATTAATGTATCTATTTTTCTATTTTAGTTCTATTATCATTTTATTCGAAGCAATCTTCTTCTTCTTTAGATTTACCAACATCAATCTGTCAAAACTTTATTCAAATAATTTTCTCATTTATTTTTCTGTAACACTAAGCTTGTCGAAGTACCTATTTATTCCCAAAAACGAAGTCTTCGACAGGCTCTGACTAACAAAAGAAATATTCTCTATAAAAATTTTATCAAATTCTGAATCTTTAAAAAATTACTTGTTTTTTTCATTATATCACTTCAATAGTATTTTCAGATTTTCATAAAAACAATTTTGTCTTTTTTAGATATCATAACAGCTAAACTCTTTGAATTATACTATAAACTCATTTAAGTACAATTTGTACCCTCTTTAAATCAAAGGATGAAAAATATAATTTTAATCATAGCATGAATATTTTAAAGAATTCATGCTATGATTATTTTTGAACATCAAAATCAATTTATTCTTTTTTAACAATTTTGAATGTCTTTAACAAACCTGTTTTTACTTCCTCAATCTGAACCACATATAGACCGGACTTCAAGGCAGCCCCCATTGACAGTTGGTTCGAAAAAGTAGATTCTGCAGTTTCTACTTTTCTTCCCAAAGTATCATAAATAGCAACACGAATATGTTCTCCATATTTCCCTGTTTCTATTTTAAAATCATCAACAAATGAATTTGGATAAAAATTAATCTGAATAGCCGAGTCTTTTTCACTTTGCACTTTATTCGACCCAGCCATCTTAGCTACAGTTGCACTAGTCACAGCTGCAATTGCCCATAACTGGTTGTTACTGTTGCTTTTTCTTACTTGATATAATTCTGAACCATCAACAGTTTTACCCATACCATCGAGATATAAACCTGTAGTACGATTTGCATATTTGATGTTATTACCGGAAACAACCTCTTGCCATTGTTGACTGTTACTTGCATTGTTGTTTTTTTGCACCACAACCGAACCAGATGTTCTATTACCCATACCATCTAAATATAAACCTGAAAGCTTATTTTTAATTTTCACATAGCTTCCTACGGTTTCAATAACCCATTGCTGAGAATCGCTAGCGTTGTAACTCGACTGAGCTGCATTAGAACCATCTGTTAACCTATCCAGACCATCTATTAAAAGCCCTGTAGCAAGATTCGTTAACGTAGCATTAATAGTCATCAAATTTATATCAAGTTCTTGTGAAACAATTCGCGTTTCATTAGTTGCATTTAGTTTTAATGAAACCTTATAGGTACCTGATTTAGAAGGAGTAAATTGAGATTGGTTTCCACCCTCGGCTACTGAAACAGGTGTACCGTTAAAATACCATTGATACGCATAGGCTGATATGGAAGCTGTTATCACATTATTTGCAAAGACTAATTGTGGCCTTGGCATGTTAAGCATCTGATTAACCTTTTGAGCTATTATAGCCGCTCCGTCTGATGTAGGATGAATACTGTCGTTTTGAAAAAATTGAGCATTAAACCACGGCATGTTATTTCCTCCCAGTGCGTCATAAACATCAATCAAACCAACTCCTGTTTCATAAGCGACTTGCTTAATTCTCTTATTAACAGAATCATTCAAAACGTTATTTAAAATTCCCCAGGAAACATTATTACCCGGAGGTACCAAACCAATCCATACATCTGGTTTTGATGACAAATCTTTAAAAATTTGAATCATCTCTTTATAATCAGCTACAAATTCGTCCCCTCTATTATTCCAATTCCATGGTTTTGAATCATTTGTTCCTAATTCAATCATTACAAAATTTGGATTTGACCTCTTTGCTTCTCTAAAAGCTCCTTCATTCCAATAAGGCAAATCACCAGTCTTAAGCATAGTTCTTGCACTTACTCCATAATTATTAACTGTCCAATTACTACCCAATAAAGTTTTCAATTGAGCCGGATAGCTTTGAGTAGATGGTGATGTCAAACCATATCCATAGGTAATACTGTTTCCTACGCATGAAACTATTTTATTCTGGCCCGAGGCTCTAATAAATAAAAAAATAAATAATAGTGATACTAAAATGTTTTTCATAAATCTATATTTTTTTTAAATAAGTTATCTAATTTGGTTTTAATTATTTTTTATGTTTATCAGATACATTTATTCTTAATTGATAAAAAAATCCTCATAAAATCATACAGAATTTTTCTAACTATATATCATCACAGCTAATTAGTGACTATTTAAAAATGAATCAAATCTAAGTAGTCAAATACATTGTAATCTTGTTATATAATGTTAGTTTAACACTTAAATTCTTTGTATTTCACTTTAAAAATTCATTAAGTATATATTTTCCCTATATTAAATTTAATCATAGCACGAATATTGAAAGTATTCATGCTATGATTTAAGTAATCAAAATCGGTTTCTTATTTTTTAATCACTTTAAAAGTCTTTAATAAGCCCATTTTTTCACTCTCAACCTGAACTACATATATACCTGATTTTAACGAAGCACCCATTGACAATTGGTTCGATGTTGATTCTGCAGTTTCTACTTTTCTTCCCAAAGTATCAAAAACGGTAACACGAATCAGTTCGCCAGAATTTCCTGTTACTACTTTAAAATCATCAACAAAAGGATTTGGATAAAAATTAATCTCAATAGTAGAATCATCTTCAATTACAACTTTTTCATCACTAAGCATCTTTGCAGAAGATGAGCCAGACACAGTTGTCACTTCCCATAATTGTGGATCACCTGTACTTGAACTATACTGCCCTAAATCAGAATTTGAACCTCTCCACATGCCATCAAGGTACAATCCTGTATTACGGTTTCTAAATTTAGTATAAGCACCAACTGTTTCTTTTGACCAATGCAAATTCCAATCGCTACTGCTGCTTGACTGATAAGCCGCAGATCCGGGTGTAGATTGACCATTTCCATCAATATACAGACCTGTAGCCAAATTCTTTAGTCTTACATAATTTCCAACCACTTCCTGTACCCACTGTTGTGCAGGATTGCCACTATAAGTCCATTGTCCTACAATCGAACCACTATTGTACCTGTACATTCCATCAATTGCCATCCCTGTAGCTTTATTCTTCATCGTAATGATAGTTTGAGCAGGACTGTCCCAATAAATAACACCACCACCACCAGTGTAAACTCTTCCGAAAATGTTTGGATCACCAACCAGAAATTCAAAACCTCCAAATTGATGTGCATCATCATTCATTCTTACCCAGCTTGCACCTTTGTCAATCGATGTGAAAAGACCTGTAACCCCGGATACGGTACCCCAGATAAAGATAGTCGGAAACGAAGATCCGATTGCTGATTTACCGAAGGCGATGGATTTACAATAAGTCACATTTGAGACCGTTGTATAAGTCACTCCGTGGTTTGTTGAGTATTTCAGTCCATTGGCTATTTCCGGAACCCATATATTTCCTTCCAGACCTGGCACTGCACGCGGTAGCGATGTTGACCATGGAGCAGATGAACTTCCGGCGTTTCCGGCAACCGAGAAGCTCGCCCCTTTGTTGGAACTTACCCACATATTACCGTCACTCGGATTATACATGTAAATGTAATTACTGTTTACCGGGTCAGCTACCGGAATTCCTCCCCAAAAATTGATACCCGATGATTGAGCCCATGAAGTACCATTATTAGTACTGTAATATAATAAGTTAGATGGATAGTGAAATATTGTTCCCCCATCGGCACTCAAGGCAGCCCGTCCACCTGATCCCATGGAAGTGGGACATGCCGTCCAACTTGTTCCCTTATCGGTGGAATAATATACATGTGCATCTGCATCACTTGTTCTCACGACCTTATTCACATTGGCACTGGCATACGCTACACTTCGGTTAGTACCCTTACCTGGTCTAAGAAACTGTGACGGGTAAGAATTAAAGTCGGTGAATAAGAAACCTGTCATATCACCCATTGCGCAAATAAGTGGCCCGCCTGGGATACAAACACCATCCAAAAATGCAGTTTCTTCAATACCGATAACATCATATTTCCATACAGGGTTGGTAGCACTAATATCGGAAGTGGTAAATATTCCACCACCGCCAACTACTCGAACTTTATTACTGTTTAATGGATCAAAAACAGCACATTCAGCCCAATTACACTGACCAGAAGCTATACCTATACCATTATTATCAAACGTACTATTACTTCCGTTCTTCACAGTCCAGCTAGCACCTCCATCGGTTGAGTAGTAAACAAAATCACCCCCTGTCGTACCGTATTGATTGTTATTATAATTTCCTGTTGTTGAAACCACTACACGATTAACATTTGACGGATCGATATCAACACCTCCAAAAGACAGCGAATAAATGCCCCATGTTAATGGAGTAACATTCGTCCAAGAATTTGTTGTAGTGTTTAATTTATAAACTCTACCTTCATTGTTAGTTGTAGCTGGTCCTTCATTATCAGCATATGTAACATATCCGGTTGTTCCTTGAAGTACAAACCTGTGAGGAAAATAAGCGGTAGTAGCTGACACTGGTGTAAATGTAACTCCACCGTCGGTACTTTTATAAATATTATCACTTCCAGTACGTGAGATTCCTATATAAATAGTATTTGTTTTTCCCCCTGAAGCTGTAGACGGGTCAAAAACAACGAAACAAATCCCATTTCCGTTGGGAGTAGTCGTAACTCCGCTCCAGGCCAGATTCCAGGTAGCACCGGCATCAGTACTTTTCCACAAACCATTATCTCTGGTTCCACAAAAAAGGATATTG
>JALRGZ010000119.1 GCA_023253295.1 Flavobacterium sp. | reverse complement strand
ATAATGATTTCTTCCATTTTGTTTTAGGGTAAAAAAAATCCAAATTTCGGAAAGAGGAAATTTGGATTTTATATTTTGTTGGTAATTTGAAATTAATATTGTTCGTATTTGTCTCCAAAGTTAAATGTTAAGGAAAAACGTAAAGTGTTTTCTAATGGATTAGGGATTTTTGAAGCAGAGAATAGGTAAGATACATCAACTTTTACGGAGGTGTATTTAAAGCCTGCTCCTAAGGAGAAATATCTTAATCCGCTTTTGCTAATGTTCTCGTGGTGGTATCCTAAACGCATAGCAAATGCATCTTGATAAGAGTATTCTGCTCCAAGAGAATACATTACCTCTTTAAGTTCTTCTTTGAATCCGTCAGGTGCGTCGCCTAAGGATTTAAAAAGTCCGGAAACCCATCCTGTTTTTCTATAGTCTTCGTTCGCTAAGTTGTAATCTGTTACGTCAACAACACCGTCTCCGTTCATGTCTTTTCCGGAATAAACGCCGTTGTTGTTGTCTACTTTAGGGGTTGGTACTAGTAGTTTGTTTACTTCAAGGTTTAGTCCTAATTTGTTATAGTCGTCTAAGATGAAGTCAAAGCCAGTTCCTAGTTTTAAGTTAGCAGGAAGGAAATTGGCGCTTATTTCATCGTTGTCGTAACTTAGTTTTGGTCCTAGGTTTTGTATGTTGAAACCAGCTCTCCATCTACCATTGAAGTTGTTGTATGCGATTTCTTCTGACTGGTAAAAGCCTGCTATGTCGATAGCGAAAGAGCTTGCCGCGGTAGCATCGCCAGTGCCTGTGGCAACTTTTAGATTGGAACGAATATATTTGGCACCAACAGCCATAGAGAACTTTTCGCTTAATTTAAGGGAGTAGGCCCCGTCGATGGCTAATTCATTGGGAGAAACAGTTGCGAAATCTTCATTAGGTTCTCCGGTTTGGCGTAATTCAATGTCTCCAAAACCAAAATATCTAAGACTTCCGGCAAATGCACTTCGGTCGGAGATTTTATTGTAATAAGTGACTTGACCTAAGGAAATGTCGTTTGCAAGTCCGGTTAGGTAAGGTGTGTAGCTTGCTGTAAGTCCTTGTTTGTCTATTGCGAAAGCGTATTTTGCGGGGTTCCATTGTTGCGAAAATGCATCGGAGGAAGTTGCAACACCAATATCAGCCATACCTGCTGCTCTGGCATCGGCGGTTACGGTTAAGAATGGAACTGCAGTGGTTATAGGTCTTTGTTGCTGTGCTTTACTTTGCGAAATTGAAAATAAAGAAAGCGTTATTAGTATTGTTCTTTTCATCGATGAATAGAGGATTTATTTAACAAATATAGTGTTTTCTTAAAATGTTGCAAGTTTTTCTGTTTTTAACTTTTTCGGCTTACTATAAGTGTGTTTTTTACAAAAAAAATACTTTGTGTATATTGTGAGCTCGTAAGATTGATAACTCTTTTTTTGTATTAAAATTGTGTTAAGAGGGGATTTAATTTTGATTGTAGGTTATATTTTTTAATTTGTTAATTTTTTGATAAAAAGATAGTTGTTTCTTAAATTGAACTTGTTAGTGTAAGTAGGTTTTTGGTAAAAATTTAAAAAGACTAAAAAAAATACATTAAGTATGTGAATAAATAATAAAAAGTATAAATTTGCGTTAAAATTTGAATATAGTAATAGTATATAATTGTTAAAAGATATCCTTGCAGGTTAGACGTTAATTGTTATATTGCGCCCCATAATATTACCTTATGAAAAGTATGAAAGTAAATAGAATTATAGTTTTTCGATTGATTCTGTCGTTGATTGTAACTTTAGGTTTTGCTAGTTGTAGTAAAAAATCTAGTTCTAAAGGTTCGTCAAGAGCAACAGGATGGAGTGTGGATAGTAAAAAAGTACAAGCTGCTAAAAAACAAGAAGCTGGTCCAGGTTTGGTTTTTGTAGAAGGAGGAACTTTTACCATGGGAAAAGTACAGGATGATGTTATGCATGATTGGAATAATACTCCAACTCAACAACATGTTCAGTCTTTTTATATGGATGAGACTGAAGTTACAAATTTTATGTATTTAGAGTATTTGGACTGGGTAAAATTAGTTTTTCCTCCGGATGAATATAAAGGTATTTATGATGGAGTAGTTCCAGATACATTGGTTTGGCGAAATCGTTTAGGATACAACGAAACCATGACTAATAACTATTTAAGACATCCTGCTTATGCAGAGTATCCGGTAGTTGGTGTGAATTGGATTCAGGCAGTTGATTTTGCTAAATGGAGAACAGACCGTGTTAATGAGGCTATTTTAGAGAAAAATGGTTATTTGAAAAAGAATGCTAAAACAGATGATGTTAATGCTGAAAATGCTTTTAGTACCGAAGCATATTTAATGTCTCCTTCAACTGCTCGTGGAGGTAGTGAAGAAATTGTTTTAAGAAGAGAAAAAGGTAGAGCTGTAAAAGGGAAAGACGGAAGTGTTTCTGAACAAAAAAATGTATATGCACAGCGTTCTAGTGGGGTTATTATGCCTGAATATAGACTTCCGACTGAAGCGGAATGGGAGTATGCAGCTGCAGCTGATGTAGGTCAGAGAGAGTATAATATTTATAAAGGTCAAAAGAAATATCCTTGGTCTGGAGAGTATACACGTTCTGGGAAAAGACAAAACAGAGGTGATCAATTAGCAAATTTTAAACAAGGTAATGGGGATTATGGTGGAATTGCAGGTTGGTCAGATGATGGTGCCGATATTACTAATGCTGTGAAGTCTTATGCGCCTAATGATTTTGGATTGTATGATATGGCGGGTAACGTAGCCGAATGGGTTGCTGACGTTTATAGACCTATTATTGATAATGAAGCAAATGATTTCAACTATTTCAGAGGTAATGTTTATTATAAAAATAGTATCGGTAAAGACGGAAAAGTCGAAATGGTTACTAAGGATAATATAAAATATGATACCTTAAGTAATGGTAAAATTATTGCTAGAAGTTTCCCGGGTCAAATAGCTCAAGTACCAGTTGATGAAAAAGAAACTTATTTAAGACAAAATTTTGACAAGAGTAATAATATAAATTACCGTGATGGTGATAAGCAATCTTCTAAATATTATGATTTTGGATCTTCGGAGTCTGATAATGAGAAGCAAAAAGAGATTGAGAAAATGTACAACTCTCCTAAACATAATGTAACTACTGATAGTTTAGGTAATATGGTTAGAAAATACGATAGATCTAGTAAAAGAACTACTTTGATTAATGATAAAATCAGAGTTTATAAAGGTGGTTCCTGGAGAGATAGAGCATATTGGTTAGATCCGGCTCAAAGAAGATATTTTCCTCAGGATATGGCAACAGATTATATTGGTTTTAGATGTGCTATGTCAAGAGTAGGCTCTAAATCGGATAAGAGAAAATCACCGAGAAATTAATTTTTCGAAAAACATAATAGATAAAAGCCCTTTAATTAGGGCTTTTATTTTTTAAAATCATTTTTATATGGATATTAGTTACATTCATGGTTTGTTTTTAAAATCATCCGGAATTTCCATAGATACTCGCAAAATTGAAGAAAAATCAATGTTTGTTGCTATCAAAGGAGAACGATTTGATGCAAATACTTTTGCAAAAGAAGCATTGGAAAAAGGGGCTTCTTTTGTTATAATCGATAATAGATCTTTTTATATTGATGAGCGTACTATTTTGGTAGAAGATAGTTTGGTTGCTCTGCAGGAATTGGCAAGATTTCATAGGAATTATTTGAAGTTGCCTATAGTTGCTCTTACCGGTAGTAATGGAAAGACAACCACCAAAGAGTTGATTAATGTGGTTTTGTCTAAAAAGTTTAAGACAAAAGCTACTATTGGTAATCTAAATAATCATATTGGTGTTCCTTTGACTTTGTTATCTTTTACAAAAGATACCGAAATTGGGATTGTTGAAATGGGAGCTAATCATAAAAAGGAAATTGAATTTCTTTGTGGGATAGCGCAACCTGATTATGGATATATTACCAATTTTGGTAAGGCTCATTTAGAGGGTTTTGGAGGTGTTCAAGGGGTGATTGAAGGGAAGAGTGAGATGTATCAATATCTTCAGCAAAATGATAAATTGGCTTTTATTAATCTTGAAGATTCTATTCAGGTTGAAAAGTCAAAAGTATTAAAACATTTTTCTTTTGGAGTTAATAAAGTGAATGCTGATGTGGTTATTTCAGGAGTAGCAGCAAATCCTTTTGTTGAAGTTCAGTTTGATTCATTAGTAATTAAAACGCATTTAATTGGTTTGTATAATGCAAATAATATTAATGCAGCTTTGACAATCGGTAAGTATTTTGGAGTTAGTGATTCGGAAATAAAAGCAGCGCTTGAAAGTTATGTTCCTGCTAATAACAGATCGCAAATATTGATGAAAGGTACTAATGAGGTAATTCTTGATGCCTACAATGCTAATCCTAGTAGTATGGTTGTGGCAATTGCAAATTTTTTACAATTGGAAAAGTCAAATAAAATGATGGTTTTAGGAGATATGTTTGAGTTGGGAGATGAAAGTCATCAAGAACATGCTGATTTGGTGGATTCTTTAAAAGAGGAAGATGAAGTAGCGTGTTATTTTGTTGGAAAGGCTTTTTATGATTGTCAAATTGAAAAAGAAAATTTTCATTTTTTTGAAAGTTTTGATGCTTTTTCGAATGCTTTATCAGATGTTGGATTTAAGGATAAAACGATATTGATTAAAGGTTCTCGCGGCATGGCTCTGGAACGTACATTGGAATATATAAAGTGATTTTTTTAATAAAAGTTTAAAAAATATAAAAGTTTAATTCCGTCGGAAAAACTTAACTTTAGGGTTGTCAGATTGAAAATGTTTAATCTGGCAGCCCTAAATTATTTTAAATGGATAGAGTAGAGAAGTTTAATCAACTTCGTAAAAATACCGAATTTGATATTGTAATTATTGGAGGTGGAGCAACAGGTTTAGGTTGTGCTGTGGATGCCGCTAGTCGTGGTTATAAAACCCTGCTTGTAGAAAAGTATGATTTTGCCAAAGGAACTTCAAGTAGGTCTACTAAATTAGTTCATGGAGGAGTTAGATATTTAGCTCAGGGAAATATTCATTTAGTTCGTGAAGCATTATTGGAGCGTGGACGAATGTTGCATAATGCGCCTCATGTTTGTCATGCTTTAGGGTTTGTTGTTCCAGTTTATAGTTTTTGGGATAAATGCTATTATGGTTTTGGGTTGATGCTGTATGATTTTTTGTCGGCTAAATTTAGTTTGGGTAAGACCAAGGTTCTTTCGAAGAGTGAAACTTTAGACTATTTACCTGATTTAGATGCTGTGGGTTTGAAAGGTGGAATTTTATATTATGACGGTCAATTTGATGATAGTCGTTTGGCTGTTAATCTGGCTCAAACGGCTGTTGATAATGATGCTGTTAAGTTTTTTAATTGTAATGAATTTTTTAGCAGTATATCTAAGACAAAAATTTGAAAAAAGATGGAATTAAATGAGTGATATTAAAATTAAATCTAAAAATTTAAATGTTTTTTATGGAGAAAAGCAGGCTCTGTTTGATGTGAATTTAGATTTAAATGAAAAAGAGGTTACAGCTCTTATTGGACCATCAGGTTGTGGCAAGTCTACATTTATTAGATGTATAAATAGAATGAATGACGTGATCGATATTTGCAAAGTAACTGGCAATATAGAAATCGATGGTATTGAAATTAATGATAAAAATTTAGACGTTGTATCTCTTCGTGAAAGAGT
>JALRGZ010000306.1 GCA_023253295.1 Flavobacterium sp. | reverse complement strand
CGTAATCCAAAAATATCACCTTCGTCACACATGTCCAGAATATCGTTTTTGGCTTTTTTACGCAGTTCAATGGCTCCTTTGTGTACCACATAAAAAGAGTCATGAGTTTCTTCATTCTCTTCAAATATGACAGCTCCTTTTTCTTTGTAAATGATAGACACTTTTTCAGATAATAGCTGAATATCATACTTGTCTAGAAAATTAAAAGGAGGAAAGTTTTTTAAAAAGTCGGCTACTCTTTGTGATATGGTATTTTTCATTTAAAAATATTTTTATGGCTAATTTTTGGGTTGGTTTGGCTAAAGAAATAATAGTAAAAGCATTTCTCAGTATCGAATGCTAATGTATTAATTTTTATCTTTTAAAACGAAAGAAGCTCCAAAATGGAGCTTCAAATACATAGGTCTTAGGTATTACTTTTTTTTGGTTGCTTTCATGTTGAGAGCCTCTACCATAAGAGAAAATGAAATTGCAAAGTACAAATAGCCTTTTGGAATTGGTGTCACGTGACTACCAAAGATAAGTGCATTAGATAAATGAGCACTTTCGGTTAATAACATTAATCCAATTAAAATTAAAAAGGCTAATCCTAAAATTTGAATCGAAGGGTGTTTATTAACAAAACTACCTACCGGAACCGCAAATTGCATCATGATTAAAACAGAAATAATAATCGCTGTGATCATGATGTACAAAGCTCCTGTAACACCATTTGTCATTCCTACCGCTGTTAAAATACTATCGAAAGAGAAAACAATATCAATCAAAATAATTTGAAGGATTACACTGCTGAATGTTTTTGCTGCGGTTTTTTTAATTTCTTTTTCTTCTTCGCCTTTGTGATCTACTTTTTCTCTGATTTCATTGGTACTTTTGTAAATCAGAAATAGGCCCCCTAATAATAAAATAATACTTTGCCCAGAAACCTGAGCTTTCATCCAGCTAAAATCAATAGAGAACCAAGGTTCTTTCATGGCAATTAAAATGGTAATTCCAAAAAGAAGCGCTATACGCATGAACATCGCCAGAAACATTCCTATTTTAGTGGCTTTTTTACGACTTTCTTCCGGTAATTTTCCTGTGGCAATGGAGATGAAAATGATATTGTCAATTCCTAAGACAATTTCAAGAAAAGTTAGGGTTAGAAGAGCAATCCAGGCATCAGGATTTAAAAATACTTCCATTTTGAGTTATAAGTTATAAGTTATGAATTATAAGTTGCCAATTTTGGTAACGGTTCCTCTTTGTTTTTGATCTGAGCCCACGATTCCAAATTCAAAGGTATAGGAATTTCCGGAAGTCGTCAAAATTTTCATATCAATGGCTTTTTCTTCTGCCATATTTTTAGGATGTGTTTTTTTCAAAACATATTCGCAATCACTTATCCAACGGATGGAAGCCGTATCGGTTTTTCCTTCAAACGTTTCAATTTCAATGCTGTCATTACGCTCAAAAACGGTTACTTTTTTTTCTCCGTTTACTTCGTATTCAAAACGGAATTTCCCTGTTTTAAAGTCTTTGCAATTGTGTTCTGCTTGGTAGCAGGAAATCAAAAGAAGCAGGAGAGGGAGTAAGATGAGTTTTTTCATAGTTTTAATTGTTATTGAAAATTTACAGAAAGGTACATTACAAAAGAAAATAGAATGACAAAAATTAGAATATTCCTAGCCCATTTATCTTTTGCTAATTCTTGTTCTAAATCAGATTTGCAAAATTTAATTAATAACCAATAAGTAAATCCACCAATATCAGATAAAAGTTGGTATCTCATAATCTTTGTAATTTCTGTTTAAAAATCATTGAATTTTAATGTCGTATTTGTCTAAAAGTCCCGGAATACCCTGCACAGAAAATTTAGCTTTTCGCATGGGGTTGAATTCAGGGTCGATTTTGTAATTGTAAGCCGTTAAGAAATTGACTTCTTTCAATTGGGTATCATTAAATACCGCATTTTCCAGATTGCAATTGTCAAAAACTGAATTAGAAAGGTTGGTACCAATGAAACTCACTTCTTTCATCGAACAGGAATTGAATTTGGTTTTAGGCATTTTTTTATTGGCAAAAGAAGCATAATCCAAAATACAATCGGTGAAATGAACTGCAAACATAAAGTCGGTACATTCGTTAAACGGAATGCCTAATAATTTGCAATTCGAAAAGTACACCGTTTTTAAGCTCGTTCCTTTTAAGTTGGTCATCGAAAGATTGCAATCGATGAATTCGCAATCCATGAAAGTATTGTTTGAAAAATCACTGTTTGAGAAATCACAGTTCTTAAAAACACAGTCTTCAAATTCGCGATGACTGACTTTTTTATTGATGAAAATGACCTTATCAAAGGTTTTCTGAATGTGAATGAGTTCTTCCATTAAAAGTTTTTGGGTTTTCTTGAGGTGTGTCTTACTCTAAGAATTTGAATATTGTCTGCTTTAATACGGAAAGAAATCATGTAATTGTAAACATAATAGCTTCTAAAACTACCATCATTGTCTTTTTTCTTAGTGTCGAGTTTATAGATTTCAGCTTTGGTTTTTAGAATTTGGGTGCTTTCGAAAATTTTTTCAATTACTTTATCGGCGATTCGAATGGATTTGCTTTCGAAAAGAATATAAAAATGAATTGCTTCAAGTTGTTCTAAAGCAGTTGAAGACCAAATTATTTTCTTCCCCATTTTTTAGAAATTGCTGTTGCATCCTCTTCTGAATAAAAATTCCCATTTTCGATAGCTTCCAAGGCTTTCTCAATATCGATATTGTAATCGGCATCAGAAGTTGCTGCGGGAGAAGTGGTAGCAAGTAAAAGCTGTTTCAGTTTTTCAATGAAAGTAGGATCTTTTACTTTGTCGATTTCCTGATGAATCCAGTTAATTTCTGCTTGAATATCCATGATTAAGTTTTTAGTAAAGATACAAATTATACCAATTTCATTTTATTGAGGTATCAAAATATTGGTGGGATAATGCTACTACCAAAATAATAGAACAATTTATTGGGCTTATATATTTTGCATAATCGGTATTAATCGTTAAATAAGGCTTTCATTATATTTTTCAATCCTATAAAAATCAAGTACATCGAAGCCAAACAAGCCACAATTCCGATTCCTAAAACCAGATAATGCCAAACGTTTTTTTGGTTCATAAAGGCATTATGAATCAATGACGGACCCAAAAACATAAGCGGTAAAGCACCGGCTAAATATTTCACTCCTTTGGATAATAATTCTTTGTTTGTTGACATCTTTTTTATGGTTTACAGCTTACGGTTTACGATTTACGATTTACAGTTGTTTACAACTTATAACTTATAACTGTAAACTTATAACTTCGAATTAAAATAATCCACCGCCTTACGCACACTCCCGTGTTCTTTAAGTAGCTGAGCTGCTTCTTCGTAGCTTACAGGAATTTCGCCCATAATCATTTTGGTCCCACGGTCAACGAGTTTGGCGTTGCTTAATTGCATATCGACCATTTTGTTGCCTTTTACTTTTCCTAATTGAATCATGGTAGCGGTTGAAATCATATTCAAAACCAACTTTTGAGCGGTACCGGCTTTCATTCTGGAACTTCCAGTTACGAATTCTGGACCTACGATAACTTCGATAGGGAATTGCGCTGTTTGCGAAAGCGGGCTACCAGCATTGCAGGAAATACTTCCTGTGATAATATTATTTTGGTTACAGGCTTCCAAGCCGCCAATAACATAAGGAGTGGTTCCCGAAGCGGCAATACCAATTACTACATCATTTTCGTTGATGTTGAATTCCTGCAAATCAATCCAGGCTTGGGTAGCATTGTCTTCTGCATTTTCTACTGCTTTGCGGATAGCTTTGTCGCCACCTGCAATAATTCCCACTACCAAATCAAATGGCACTCCGAAAGTAGGAGGGCACTCTGAAGCATCTACCACACCTAAACGTCCCGAAGTTCCTGCTCCAATGTAAAACAAACGCCCGCCCTGTTTCATTTTGGCAACGATTTGGCTAACTAAAGTTTCTATTTGTGGCAAGGCTTTTTCCACTGCAAGCGGAACAGTTTTATCTTCGTTGTTGATATTGCTTAATAATTCCTGAACGGACATTTTTTCTAAATGCTCGTATTTTGAAGATTGCTCGGTGGTTTTTATGAAAGTCATTCTTTTGAGTTTCTGAGTTGCAAAGTGCCAAAGGTACTAAGTTTTCGGGAAGAATGATAGGGGGATTTTGTGGTATTTTGTTTTTTTGAAATCTGGTGTTTATTCGTCATTGCAGGTTCTGATAGCTATCGGAATGAAGGACCTGAGCTTAGCGAATTGAGCTTTAGCTAATCTCATCCAGTAATTCTACAAAGTAATTTTTTCTTCTTTGTGGACACGGATTACAAATCCGCGCTATCGGGGGGTATTAACTCATTGTTATCAACATAGAATCCTTTCCAAAGGATCAGGATGCAATTATTAAAAATCATAAGTTAATTCTATAGTATTATTTGGAGGAACAGTAATTTCGTAATCCTGACTTAAGCTAATACCATTTTTAACTTTGACTATGCGAATGATATTTTTTTCGCCTTCTGCTACAAATACATTAAAAGTATTATTTAATTCTTTTGCGACCCATTTGTCATAACCACTAAAACCTGTGCTGTATTCAGAATCTAAAAAGGTATTATTGCCTGTTTTTTCTCCAAAAGGATATAAAGTTCTTACTTCAAATTGATCTCCAGTTTTTTGAGGTTGATAATTATTTAAATGTATTTTGATATAGGCTTTTTTGGGGAAATAAAAGTTTTTTTCAATTATAGTGTCACGTTTTGTGATGGAATAAATATAGTATCCAAGTAGTGTTTTACTATTGCCGGGAGAATTATAGGATTTAATATATTTATTCGGGTCTATTTTTGAATCATCAATGATTATTTCAAAATAACCCGGAGCAGTATTTCCTAATTCGTTGTCTTTTAAATAAAAGTTTTTAAAGAAATTCCCTGTTTTATCCGATTGTGTTTTGACTATTTTTCGGGTATATCCGCCTCCTAATTCACCGCCCGAAATTCTGTATTCAAAAGAAATGTTGACATTAGAAACGGGAGCACCATTTAGAGTAACAAAATTTCCTTTGAGAGTTGTGCAGTCAGTAGTACAGCTTTTTTTTGTGTCATCATCTACTTTTTCACAACCAATAAAGATCGATAATAAAGTAATC
>JALRGZ010000183.1 GCA_023253295.1 Flavobacterium sp. | reverse complement strand
AAACTCCATTAAAGACTCCCAAAGCACCTCTTTCCCTAAATGAATATTAGCGCATGTCCATTGCAGTTTTTCTTCATAATCAGGACGGTCATCAGCACTTAATCCTCTTAAGATTCCGCACTCTCCTATTCCCTTTTTTCCGTCCTTTTCCAGAACTAAAAACCAGGTTTCTTTTTCGGTCATCACACCTCGTGAAGTTCCTGATGGACGTTTGAAATTGAGAATGTATTTATGGTAGCTTGCTTTCATTTTTTTTAACCGTAAAGAATGTTTTTTTTTTAACGCAAAGATTCACTAAGGTTTTGCAAAGTCTCGCTAAGTTTTTTTTAAAGGTTCTCGACTTAACTCGAACAAGCAAACTTTCAAACCTAAATCTTTTCTCTTTATTCTTTTCTCTTTATTCTATTTAACCAACTTCAAAACCTTTTCAAAATCATTGTTCTGAATTCCTGCTTTCGCAAATGCTTGAAAATCGTTTTTGATTTTTTGAGGCCAACTCAGACTGTCACTTACATTTTGGTTTTGATATTCTTTGTAAATCGCTTTAGCTTTTCCGTATTCGCCATTTAACAAATAAGCATGAGCTAAATTTAATTTTACCAACAACTCCGTATCATCTAGTTTTTCGCCTTCTTTCAAGGATTTAATGGCTTTTCCATATTGTTTGGTTATTAGATAACCATAACCCAAATTAGCGTAATCAAGAGCAGTGGCTTTGTTTTGAATTAAAATTTCGTTGTAGTTTTTTATTGCCAAGCTATAATCTCCTTTTTTAATGCTATTAGAAGCTTTTGTTCTTAAATCATTAAAAACAGTATTTGCAATTCCGGTTTCTTCAAAACAACTCGCTCCAAAATCTTTATATGCCTTAGCTTGTTCCATAGGCAATAGTTTTTGAAATTCCTGAAAACTATATTGTTTTTGGATTTTTTCGCCAATACAAACGCAGAAATCATCTGAATTTGCCATTTTTCTTGCCAATGCTGAAGTTTTACATTGACTAATTATGTTTTTCCTGTGTTCTAACGTCCAACCTCGACTCAATTTAGTGTCTACCCAAGGCACAACTTCGAGAATGATTTTCTGTTTCATAATCCAATTGGAACTTTCAAAACCAAAATACAATTTGGTTGTATTGGATTTTATGCAAGTAGATTTATCAATAGAAAGTCGCTTAGCATCTTTGCTTACAGCAGAATTTTGAGCTAGACAAGCCTCCGTAGTTTCTCCTTTTAAACTATAAGCTTTCGCCAATTCATTCGTTGAAAAAATAGCGTATTTGCATTTATCGTCTCCTGAAATTTTAGACATCAAGAAAACCGCTCCTGCCGAACCTTGACTAATTCCTGTAGGATCCGGAATGGATTTAAGAATAGAAACTAAACTGCCCGCCATTTGCTGGTTGTCATCCAATAGCGTGATTCTATAAATCAATTCGGTGGTTCCTGATGGAAAATCATCGGTTTCAACTATGATTCTGTCTCTTGCTGAAACAATAACTTCTTTGTAAGTGGCTCTTTCCTTATCCCAATAACCTGTTTTTTGAGCTGAAATGCCCTGATAAAAAATGCTAATGAATAGCAACAAAATTGTTTTTTTCACTGATGTGGTTTATTAACGATACAAAACTAGCCCAGATGGAAGTGAAAATCCTCTGGTGGCGTGGTTCGCCACAAGAGATTACTTCACTTAACTTATATTTACATTTGAGTTCAGTGAACTTCGTTTGTAACGCACAGCTGGAAGTAGCTCCTAAAAAAATTACAATTCGATGCTATCACCTATTTCAAGCAGCATTAAGTCTTTTCCTTTATCAAAAAATACCTGAATAGCTTCTTTATGGTCGATTTTAATGTATCCAAAAGTATCATAATGATATCCTAAAATCTTGTCGCATTCCACGAAATCAGAAGCAACAATAGCATCCTGAACATCCATTGTAAAGTTATCACCGATTGGAAAAACAGCCAAATCCAACTTAGTTCGCAAAGGAATTAATTTCATATCCATTGACAAAGCAGTATCGCCCGCGATGTAAATATTTTTATGTTCACCTTCGATTACAAAACCACCAGGATTTCCTCCATATGTCCCGTCCGGAAAAGAACTGGAATGCACTGCGTTTACATATTTTACTTTTCCGAAGTCGAAATTCCAACTTCCGCCGTGATTCATAGGATGTGCCTGAAAACCTTTGGCAGCATAATATCCCGCAATCTCTGCATTAGAAACAATTACAGCTCCGGTGCGTTTTGCAATGGCTTCTACATCTAAAACGTGATCCCCATGAGCATGGGTTATTAAGATATAATCAGCCTTTAATTCGTTGATATCAATATGTTCGGCTAATGGATTTGCCGAAATAAAAGGATCTACAATAATGTGTTTCCCACCTACTTTAATCCCTAAAGCAGCGTGTCCGTAATAGGTTATTTTCATACGTTATAATTTTATCTTCCTCCTAAAAAGGCGTTCACAATAATATCTGAAAAAAAGTAAATCATACACAAAGACAATAAAACTGCAAGTGCAAAAGTACTTAAAGCTAATTTTTTTAATTCAGGATCTAAATCTCTAGGTTCTTTGTTTTTAGAAACGGTAATTAAATGTTTAGCTAAAGGTATATATGCCAATAAAAACAAGTATTGGTCAAATTTAAATTCGCTTATAACCGCAAAAAGCAACAC
>JALRGZ010000170.1 GCA_023253295.1 Flavobacterium sp. | reverse complement strand
TTTTAATCGTAGTCACGATACCTGATAGTGCATAGATAATACCAATCGCTAAGATACCAACGGGTATATCATAGAGCACGATGCTCATGACTAACACCCCAATGATAAGCACTACAAAAGGCACTTTCTTTTTATCAAAACACCTAGTTGAGCACCTTTACCCACTCCCACCATTACTGACATTGGCGTTGCCAAACCTAGAGCACATGGACAGGCAATAATTAAAACAGCAACCGCATTGATAAATCCATATACCAAAGCATTTTCGGCAGGACCGAATTTTGCCCAAACTAAAAATGTTACAACGGCTACAGCCACAACAATGGGTACAAAATATTTAGAAATGGTATCGGCTAATTTTTGGATAGGAGCTCTGGATCTACTGGCATCATTCACCATTTGTACTATTTGCGAAAGCAAGGTTTCTGCACCTACTTTTTCAGCCAACATCAAAAAGCTTTTATTTCCATTTATAGTTCCGGCCACAACCAAATCCTCTTTCTTTTTATCCACGGGAATAGGTTCTCCGGTAATCATAGACTCGTCAATGGTACTTTCGCCTTCGATTATTTTTCCATCAACCGGAATTTTATCACCTGGTTTCACTCGTAACAAATCCCCTTTTTTAATGGCGTCAATGGCTATTACTCTTTCCTCACCATTTTCG
This sequence comes from Flavobacterium sp., assembly GCA_023253295.1. GTDB lineage: Bacteria > Bacteroidota > Bacteroidia > Flavobacteriales > Flavobacteriaceae > Flavobacterium. The sequence continues at coordinate 6,805 of JALRGZ010000170.1, read as the reverse complement.
ACCAAAACCGCTTCTGTTGGCGCTAATTTCAGTAATTCTTTGATAGCACCACTGGTTCTGCTATGTGCTCTGGCTTCTAACAATTGCCCTAACAATACCAGGGTCAAAATAACAGTAGTCGCTTCAAAATACAAATGAACTGTTCCTTCGGTAGTTTTAAATTCTGACGGAAATACATCCGGAAAAAACAAACCCACCAAACTAAATAAAAATGCCACTCCGGCACCAATGCCGATAAGCGTAAACATATTGAGATTCCAGGTTACTAACGATTTCCATGCACGTTTAAAAAACATCCATGTTGCATAAAAAACTACCGGAAGTGATAATACAAACTGAACCCAATTCCAGCTTTTCATATCCAATAGATGCATCAAAGGATTATGCGGAATCATCTCTGACATCGAAATAATAAAAATAGGTATAGTAAAAACTAGCGCTATTTTCATTTTATGTAACAAATCCAAATAGCTTTTATTTTCCTCAGTTTCTACAGGTTTTATAGGAACCAAATCCATCCCACAAATAGGACAGGAACCCGGTTCGTTTTGAATAACTTCGGGATGCATCGGACAAGTGTATTGGACTTTAGCAATTTGTAATTCGGGAGCTTTTACCAAATCCATTCCGCATACCGGACAATCTCCCGCTTTGTCATAGACATTATCGCCTTCGCAAAACATAGGGCAATAATATTTGCCTGCAGCTATCTTAGGAGTGCTTTTAGGTTGATGCTCATGAGATCCAGCCACACTACAACAGGATTTTTGGGGAACAACTTCTTCTTTTATAGAATCCGCAGAATGAGAAATTTCCATTTCAATGGTATATTTCCCAACTGCTGATAAAGCCTCCTGCAATTCATTGGTTGGAACATGTTTATCCATCGTTATGGTTGCCTGAGGAGGATTTAAAGTTACCTGAGCTTCTATTCCCGGAACTGTATTTAAAGTTTTCTCAACCTTCGTTCTGCAACCATCGCAAGACATTCCTGTAATTTTATATGTATGTTTCATTTTAATGCTATTAAAAGTACTTCTACAAATTTCTGAATGTTCGAATACTTAGCTGTTGCACAATCTTGGAAAAAAATTACATCATTTATAATTCGTCAATTTGTTTTCTTTTTTTGTCTTTAAGTTGTTTGAACTGCGTAGGTGTTATGCCTGTTGTCTTTTTAAATTGATTACTCAGATGCGCAACGCTACTGTAATTCAATTGAAACGCAATTTCGCTCAAACTCAATTCGTTATAAATCAACAATTCTTTGACTTTTTCTATTTTTTGAGCAATAAGATAATGTTCAATGGTAATGCCCTCCGTTTCCGAAAACAAATTACTTAGCGTACTATAGTCCTGTTGTAAGTCTTCGGCTAAATAAGCTGACAAATTAACTTTAGGTTGCTCATTTTGATGATGAACTAAATCAATAATTAGATTTTTTATGCGCTCGATGGTCTTACTTATTTTATCATCCAATAATTCAAAACCTAAGGCTTGTAATTTTTCAGCTAAAATTTGTTTTTGATTATCATCTACAATTTTTGAAATCTCTACCTCTCCCAATTTAATGGAGCATAAAGGAATTTGCATGTCTTCAAATAAAGTTTTTACTGCCATCTCACAACGGGCACAAACCATATTTTTAATATAGATTTTCATATAACACAGGTTTAAAAACTTCTTTTGAACAAAAAAATCCTAACTCTTAAAAAAAAGTTAGGATTTTAATTATTTCATTGGCTTTTATAATAAGTGAAAATTATTTAATTTCTTTAATCATTCCTCCACATTCCAGCATTTCAGAACCATAATATGGATTTTTGATCGCTTTGAATTCACTAATCCAGTAACCACTTTTACCCTCATTATACATAGGGCAATAGTCTTGGTATAAATGTTTACTAGTACCAAAATCAGCTATCAAAGAAGTAATATCTTTACTCAAAACAGCAAAATACATACGTTGTTGATCAATTTTCCCATCGTTTTTAGCAATTAATTCCGCTTGTTTTTTAGCTTCGTCAGTGCTATTCAAATATTTAGTCAATAATTTTGAATCTATTTTAGAAGTATTGGTAGCCGACACTGCTTTAATAAAATCATTGGCCGCTGTTGTAGCTTCTTTAGAATTGTCATTGGCCAGAGCATTTTTAACTTTCAAATAACCTTCAATAATAGCATCATTAGAAACTGATGATTTTACAGCCTCACTCACTTCTTTTATCTCTACTTGAGTTTCCTCAACTACTTCGGTACTTTTGGGTTCCAATTCCATTCCACATTCCGTACAAACGTCTCCTTTTTTCCCTGTAATTTCCGGATGCATTGGACAGCTGTACACTGCATCAGTTTTAACTATAACTTTTTCTTCTGAGACTTTTTCTTCTTTGTTTTTTTGGTTACAACTTAGCATTAGAAGAGCTAATACGAACGAAGAAAGGATTATTTTTTTCATTTTTTATTTTTTAAATTAATTAGTTACATTGAAAAAAGTATATTCTAATTTAAGCAAAATACTATTAGAACTTATACGATCCATATCACTGTAAATTTGACGTCTGTATGCCAGATCTATTCGTGCCTGACTATTTACAATAAACTGAATCGAAGGTACAACATCTAAATAAGATTTCCCATTTTGATTCAATCGTTGACCTAAAAGTTCTAACATAGCATTGATATTGGTTTGCTTAAAATTAGTATATTTTTTAGGATACATCAACTGTCCAATAGAAAAAGTATAATTCATTGCACTATTACTAAATGTACTAGGAAATCCATTATCCTGATTATTCAAAGCTCGTTCGTAACTAATACTGGTACTTAAGGCTGTTTTATTAACCAATTTGGTTGCTACAATTCCTGTTTCATAACCCGAATTCATTCCCATAGTTTCAATTTCTTCATGATTTACAGTCGAGTTATTAGTACTTAATCTTCCATAAGCAGCTAATCGGAAATGACTATGCAGATCATCTACTGAGAAAAATCGGTATTTAACATATAAACTTCCCCCTTGAAACATCATGTTTCCTTCCATACTACTTGTAAAAGCAGTAGCATGGATCATTAAATTTTTATTTACACCCCACATTAATTCAGGCATATTGTTATAATAAGAGCCTTTGTCTTTTTTAAATACGACTTGACTCATATCTCTAACCCCTATTGAAGCCGTCGGCATATTACTTGCCGGTTCGGTCATTACAAATAACTCTTGAGCATTAATCTTAAATGAAAATAAACCAAACACTACGATTATTAAATACCTCATCTCTATATTGTTTTCACCAAATAAGTTCCTTCCTGTGCACCAAAACCCTGGTATTTAGAGAGCAATTTAGACGATTGTTTGAATTCTTTTTTAGTAACAAAACCGTTGTTCAATATTTTTAATCGAAGTGATCCTTTGGAAGCTGAAGCTTTTGGTGTTACAAAAACATAAGTCCCGCTTGCATTTTTAAAACTACCATTGTCTTTTGGTTCTACCGTATTTCCCTCAATAGTGAGAATCATCGAACCCACAAAAAAACCTGTTTTCTCAATACTGTTTTTTAAAACTAATGGAGTAATCGCTGCATTTTTTTTGAAAACAACTTCAAATGTATTCGTATTAAGATCTATATTCACTTTCTCTACTTCAGGCATAGCTTTTAGCTGCTTGTTGATGGCATTAGAACACATTGAACAGGTTAAACCTGTTGCCATAATTTCTGCTTTAGATATTTGAGCTGATGCATTTATCATACCTAAAAACAATAGTAAAACGATTAGTTGATTTTTCATTTTAAATAGTTTCATTTTTTTAATTTTAAAAGGGTTTCATTGCTACAGTCACTTCGTCTCTCAAAAGGACTGTAGCAAAGTAATTGAAAGGATTAGTGGTTATGACCACTGTTGTGATCTTCTTTCTTTTCAGTTTTATCCGTATCAGTTGTTGCAGAAGCTTCTCTGTCATATTGACAACATCCATGCAATTTATTGTATTGTTCTTCTGTAGCTTTGAACTTCTCACTATCATAACCCGCATTGGCAATACGTTTTAAAATATCATCCTGAGTTGTTTTAGAAGAATCATAACTGATTTTTGCTATTTTAGTATTTGCGTCCCATACTACAGCGGCTTCCTTATTAACGTTACCCGCTTTTTCAATATTTTTTTTGCACATACCACAGTTACCTGAAATTTTCACTTCTGCAGTTTTTTCATTTTTAATTTGTGCGTTAAGACCTATTGATGACAGCAATACAACAACTGCCACCATTATTTTGTTTAATGATTTCATGATTATAATTTTTTAAATGTGAAAGTGTCAACCAATGACAAAATAGTCCAAAGCAACTATAATGACATTAAATTAACGGTAAAATAAATAAATTGATAGTAAGCAAAATTGCTTAGAATTTGATACACCTTTGGCTATCAAAAAAGGAAGTTTAACCTATTTTAGGAATTAACCATAGGCTTGTATATCCGTCTGAAGGAACAGATACAACTTGTGAAAAGTTTTGTTTTATTTCTGTAATACAGAAAAGAGGTTTTAGCATTTCATATTGTACCGGAGTAGTTATTCCAATATTTACAGAAGAAACACTGCACATAGATTGCCCGCATTTTCCAGAACAACCTTTGTCTTTAGATTTTGATTTTTTGCTGCAGCAATCGTGCTTTTTAGATTTGGAAGACATTTCCATTTTGCAAGAATGCTGTCCTGAACCGCTTCCACAAGCATATGTTGTACCAGGTATCAAAAAGAAGCCCAGTAACAATAACAATATGAAGTAGATTTTGTTCATTTTAATCTTTAATTTGATACAAAATTAATAAATTTTATTTTGCCAAAACAATAGCTATAAATATTTATCATTTTTTTAAAACTTCTAAAATACTATTTATCTCCTAAAAACAAGTTTACAATAGATTGAGAAACTGATAATATAATACTAAACAATAGCGCAGTAAAGAAAGTATCTACATCAAAACCTCCCACTATATTATCGCAAATAATGATAATTAAACCATTAATAACTAATAAAAACAGTCCTAGTGTAAAAAAAGTAATAGGTAAAGTAAATAAAACCAAAATAGGTTTAATAAAAACATTCAACAACCCTAGCACAATAGCTACAAAAAGAGCAGTTGTAAAACTGGCTACATGAACTCCATGCATAAAATGTGAAATCAGCAAGACTAAAATGGAAGTCGTTAAAATTTTAATAATTAGTTTCATTTACTTTTCATTTTATAAATCAAAATTACTACTATTTTAATTGATAGCAATTTGTTAAACAAAAAATTTTAACATTTACTTCCCAACTCCCTCAGTAGTCATTACAACACGCTTTATAGTACCATCATTATTATATTCTAATTTGTCAATACATACTGATCGGCTATAACTTCCACCATTAGTTTGTATAGCTCCGTTGTGATAAATAAAATACGACTTGCCTTTAAAATCCAATATCGCCTGATGATTCGTATTGGAATTTCCGGCAATTTCATTTAAAACCCCTTTAAACTCATAAGGTCCTTCTATACTTTTAGACATTGCGTAGGCTATTTTTTCAGGAAATCCACTGGCATAACTCAAATAATAATAACCATTGCGTTTATGTACCCATGATGCCTCTGTAAATTGTAATCCTTCAAAATCAATTTTCTTAATCGAACCATCTATTTCAATCATATTCTCTTTCAGTTTGGCATAATAGCACACTCCATTCCCCCAAAACAACCAGGCCTGACCATCATCATCAATAAAAACAGCAGGATCAATACAAGTCCATGAATGTGTAGATGCAAAACAATCAGCATTCGTTAAAAGTGGTTTCCCAATCGCATCCTTATAAGGTCCTTGTGGCTTATCGGCAACTGCTACTCCAATTCCGGAACCATTAGTACTGATATACCAATAGTATTTACCATTTCGTTTAATTGTTTGACCTGCATAAGCATCATTGGTTTTATCCCATTTAAAATCTTCAATTTTTAACGGTACAGGATATTCGGTCCAATTTTTCATATCGGTAGTCGAAAATACCAGCCAATCTTTTAATTTATAGCCTTTTTGTCCGCCTTCAAAATCGTGACCTGTAAACAACCAAAGCGTATCTTTTTCCACAAAAGCAGCCGGATCGGCAGTAAATTTATGTTTGATAATTGGATTCCCTTCCGACTTAAAACGATAAGTTCCATCTTTTGCAGTCAGTAAACTTTGAGGTACACCACCCCATTTTTCCTGAAGTCTTCTTGCTTCCTCCTTAGTTATACTCATTATACTTCCGTGTCTAGGGAAAAAGTCTTTAGTAAAGGATTCTGTTTTATCTGTAAAATGAAATAAATCTTTAGAACGTTGAAATTCATAACGACCACTCGAATACAAATCATACATTAAAATATATTCATCGCTATCGTTCAATTTAAAAACGGAAGAACCTTCTACACCTGTTTTCTTATCGGCATAATAATCCAAATATTCAAAGCTTTCCTTCCAAGGACCTAAGAGTTTTTTACTCGTTGCCTGCTTAATTCCGTTTTTGATTTCTTTACCATTTTTCTTAATTGCAAGTAAGTGAACACTTGTAGGCGAACTTGATAAAGTAAATGTTGTTGTTGAACCATCGCCTGTAAATGTATCTGTCGTAGATACAGTAGGGTTATTTAATCTATTTGATATTGCAAAAGCATTAATTCTTTTTAAATCTATAATAGGTGATAATTTAGAATTAGATGAACTAATAGTTAAATTAACTACAAAAGATTTAGAACCAGAAATTTCATTTGTTTGGTTAATATCAC
>JALRGZ010000115.1 GCA_023253295.1 Flavobacterium sp. | reverse complement strand
ATGGCGTCAATAATCATCGCTGAATCCGAAGAATTTTTTCCAACGGTGTAGCTGTATTGTTGAATAGGCGTGATAGCATGTTCCAATAAAACGCTTTTCCAACCGCCGGCATTCGGTTTGGTCCAATCGGCATAAATACGTTTGGTGGTAGGAGTGCCGTATTTGGCAATTTCTTCCATCATTCCTTTTACATTGCTGTACGGAACATTATCGGCATCAATAAGAACCGCTAATTTGAGTTCTTTATTGTTTTGTGACATAGCATTTTCATTTGAAAGCTAAAGGTAGTAATTCTTTGGCGGGAAATGCTTTTAAAATGGCTTTAATGTTTTGTTAATAGTGAGAATATTGTAATTACGATTATTAATTTTTGAGCGAGTTAGAATAGTGGCGTAGCCGTTGTTATTGATTTTAGGACAAGCTATAGTCTCGCTTGTTACTATTTAAGAGTTGGGTACAAGCGAGACCTCCAAGTTGTATATAATCAATTATGCTTTTTTTCTTCGAGCCATATTCTGAGCAATGATGCTGGCGGCAATCAATTGCAAAGCATGATAAAGCATGAGTGGCAACAACACGATACCAGTGATAGTACTTTGTTGAAACAGCACTTTTGACATTACAGTTCCGTGAACCAATGACTTTTTAGAGCCACAAAACAAGACTGTAATTCGGTCTTCGTCTGAAAAGCCAAATAGACGACTGAGAAGTCCCACACAAAGGAATACGGCAAAAAACAAGACCATCATTCCGGTAGTGAGTCCGGCAAGTTCAAGGGCGGTAAAGTCTTCAAAAAGGTGTTCGGAGAATGACTTACAAAATGAAGTATAAATGATCGTAAGGATGATAGCCTGATCGAAATATTTGAGCTGTTTTTTGTATTTTTCAGCAATGGCACCAAAACGGGAATTGAGACTTATACCAATTACAACAGGCAGCAGAACTTGAACAATCAACTTTATAACAATGGAGCTGATATCAAAATTGCCAGTTGCAGAGGCGATAAACAGCCCCACCCAAAGTGGCGTGACCACTACTCCGATTAAACTGGAAATGCTCGCATTAAAGATCGCGGCTGGAATGTTGCCTTTGGCGATGGAAACCATAACCACAGAAGAAGAAACCGTAGAAGGTAATGCTGCGAGAAAAAAGACACCCAACCAGAGCAATTCAAAGCCGGCGTTGATAAACAAGGGGCGAAATGCCAAAACAAGCAACGGAAAAAACAAAAAGGTTGTTAACTGGACGATAATGTGCATTTTCCAATTGGCAAGCCCAGCTTTTAGTTTTTCAACACTTAGTCGTAAGCCATAAAACAAAAAAATAAATGACACACCTACATTGGCAATTTCTTCTAATGAAACAGGTTCTTTAATCATTCCTGGCTGCGGCAAAAAATAAGCCAGTAGTATCATACTGGCGATCATTAATAGGAAACCGTCTAAACCTACTTTACTTAATGTTTCTAATAATTTTTTCAATGTGTTTTGCTATTATTCCTCCGATGAGGCAAGATTACAAAAAAAATAAGGAGCAGATAAATTTGCTATTATAAAATATCCTTAAATGGGATAGCTGTGTTATTAACGGAAATTTCAACGCTATCCGATTTTTAAATTAGTTTTAAATTCCAAGTTCTTTGCGAATAATTTCAGCTCCTGCACTTAAAGCGTTTAACTTGCCTCTGGCTACGTTTCGCGACAATGGAGCCATTCCGCAATTGGTAGAAGGATAAAGATTTTCAATAGTTACAAACTCCAAAGCTTTACGTAAAGTATCAGCGACTTCTTCAGGCGTTTCGATAGTGTTGGTTGCAACATCAATAGCACCCACCATTACTTTTTTGCCACGAACCAATTCCATTAAATGCAAAGGAACATTGGAGTTATGACATTCTAATGAGACCACATCAATTTTAGATTTTTGAATTTTCGGGAAAATTTCTTCGTATTGACGCCATTCTGATCCCAATGTTTTTTTCCAATCATTATTCGCTTGAATACCATAACCGTAGCAAATATGTACAGCTGTTTCGCAATGCAAACCTTCTATCGCTCGCTCTAATGCTGCCATTCCCCAATCGTTTACCTCATCAAAGAATACATTAAAGGCAGGTTCGTCAAACTGGATAATATCTACTCCGGCATCTTGCAGTTCTCTAGCTTCTTCGTTGAGTGCTTTTGCAAATTCCCAAGCCAATTTTTCCCGATTTTTATAATAGTCATCGTACAGGGTATCTACCATGGTCAGCGGACCTGGTAATGCCCATTTTATGGGTTTGTTGGTTTGTTTACGTAAAAATTTTGCATCTTCAACAAAAACGGATTTTTGACGTGTAATCTCGTCAACCACAATGGGAACACTCGCATCATAACGGTTACGAATTTTTACGGTTTTACGATTTTCAAAATCGACACCGCCTAAATGTTCGATAAAAGTGGTTACAAAATGTTGGCGTGTTTGTTCGCCATCACTAATGATGTCAACTCCAGCCAAAAGTTGTTCTTGCAAAGAAATACGCAAAGCATCTTGTTTTCCTTCCTGTAACTGATCACCTTCTAATTTCCAAGGGGACCAAAGTTTTTCAGGTGGCGCCAGCCAAGCAGGTTTAGGTAAACTTCCAACAATTGAGGTGGGTAATAGTATTTTTTTCATATTCGAATAAATTTAATGTGTAGAATTAATTAAAGGCTGAAATTTGCAGACCAGTTTTCCAGGATATTTTTGTAGGGCTTAATGAAATGTTCTTCAGCATATTTACCCTGTTCTACAGCTAGTCGGCTGCGCTCTTCACGGTCATACTCTACGCGAGTAAGTGAATAATCTTCGTGTTTAAGACTAGGTTGATAGATTTTTCCAGCCACTGAATTGGCATTGTAAATTTCAGGACGATAAATCTTCTGAAAAGTCTCCATCGTGCTGATGGAACTGATCAGTCCAAGATCAGTATAATCATTAAGTAGGTCTCCGGAATGGTAAAAAGCCATCGGTGCTACGCTGTTCGGAGGCATAAAAAAACGAACTTTTAAGCCCATTTTAAAGAAATAGTCATCAGTAAGCGAATATTGATCCTGCTGATATTCATAACCCAGAACCGGGTGTTGAAACTCCGTGCGAGTATAGGTTTTGTTGCTCGATACACTTAAACAAATGATTGGAGATCTCTTAAAGTGCTCTTTGTACGTACTTGAATTCACAAAGCATTTATACAATTTTCCGTGCAAATCACCATAATTTTCAGGAACACTAAAACTAGATTTATCCTTATTGTAATCGGGCAATAAAATACTGAAATCATAATCACGAACATAAGAGGAATAATTATTTCCGGCAACACCTTCAATTTGCTGACCCGTCTTACGGTCAAAAATATTCGTTTTTAAAACCTCAATCATCGGCAGGTCATTAGTACCATCCTTATCATCGATACTCATTGTCACAGTGAGGATTTCAAGTGCTACATGGTAACGATCCCCTTTTGGGTTGTCCAAATGGGCCAATGAATTGAATCGATTGTTAATCATATTCAATGCATTACGTAAGTTTTGCTGGCGATTGGCTCCTTTAGCCAGGTTTGCAAAATTGGTTGTTAAACGCGTTTTACTTGAGGGATGGTAGTTTTCATCTAAGCAAGTACTCTTTAGGGTGAAGGCAAAATCATTCTTAATTACCTTCTGGTGCTTTTCACTATCCTTCTTTTCTTTTATTCTGGAATCTTCTTGTACGACTGTTTTCATTATGGTAGTAGGTTTTAGATTTTTTGTCTTGCAAAGTTTAATATAAAAGATGAATTTTTTTAATTACTGTTTGAAATTAGATAATATATCTATTTTTATTATTTTTGTAGATAATTAATCTTTTAGAGGTTGTAATAATGAAAAAAACAGATAATTTCTCTTTAGAAAACATAGATATGATCGACCTGGAATTGTTGAAAGTGCTTCAAAAAGATGCAAAATTGACGACCAAAGAAATCGCTACCCGAGTAAATTTATCCCCTACACCCGTTTATGAAAGAATTAAACGATTGGAAAAAGAAGGTTTTATAGAAAAGTAC
>JALRGZ010000071.1 GCA_023253295.1 Flavobacterium sp. | reverse complement strand
TCCTTTGAGCAGAAATAAAAAAGAAGACTTAATCAAAGCACTTTCTTATTCTTAATAATAAAGGGTTAATAAAAATCCACATTTAGAGTCACTTTTATCGCTCTAAATTGTGCCACACTATCAAAACTATTCAATATCTTTTGGATAGTTTTTTTTGTACCTATTATTGACACTTCCTGAGGAATTTTAATCATTATCGTTCTAATATATTCATTCCTGATTCTGTTAATAGCAGGCTCTTCCGGTCCTAAAACAGGAACCCCTAAATTTTGAGACAACACCTGATACAACCACATCGAACCTTCTTTTAACTTATTGTAATCACGATGTTTTAAACTCAATTTAATAATTCTAAAATAAGGTGGATACTTATATATCAATCGATCATATAGCTGTTCTTTATACATAGCTATATAATCATTATTAGTAACTTGTTGTATCGTATTATGAAGTGGATTATACGTTTGAATAATCACCTTTCCTTGTTTTTCGGAACGTCCTGCTCTACCTGCCACCTGAGTCATCGTTTGATAACTTCTTTCAAAAGCCCTAAAATCAGGATGATATAACATATTATCAGCATTCATAATCCCCACCAGGCTTACATTGTCAAAATCCAATCCTTTGGCAAGCATTTGAGTTCCAACCATAATATCTATTTCACGATTTTTGAAACTATCTATAATTTTTTCAAAACCAAATTTCCCTCGGGTAGTATCCTGATCCATTCTTCCAATTTTTCTTTCCGGAAATAATTGAATCAATTCCTGCTGAATTTGTTCTGTACCAAATCCCTTTGTAGTTAAATCAATACCTGAGCAGCTGTGACAACGTGTAGGCTTAGCAATCGAATAACCACAATAATGGCAACGCAATTCGTTTTTATGTTTGTGATACGTCAAACTCACATCACATTGTTGACATTGCGGAACATGTCCGCAAGTCATACATTCTAATAAAGGCGAATACCCTCTCCTGTTTTGAAACAAAATAACCTGTTCCCCCGAAGATACAGCATTTGCAATCCCATCTATTAAAACATCACTAAAATGCCCTGTCATTCGTTTACGGAAATACTTATCCTTTAAATCGACTAATTCAATTTCGGGCATCTTCACATTTCCATAACGCGCTTTGATTTCTACCAAACCATATTTACCTATTGTCGTATTGTAATAGGATTCGATACTTGGCGTAGCAGAACCCAATAAAACTTTTGCCTGAAAAAAACTTGCCAGTACAATAGCAGCGTCACGCGCATGGTATCTTGGCGCAGGATCTACCTGCTTAAAAGTCTGTTCATGTTCTTCATCAACAATCACAAAACCTAAATTCGAAAAAGGTAAAAACAAAGACGATCGCGCTCCAATAACTATTTGCGCTTTCTCCGAATTATTTAAAACCTGATTCCACACTTCTACCCGCTCATTATTATTGTATTTCGAATGAAAAACCGCCACTTTGTTTCCAAAATGCGCCTGCAATCGAGAGACTAACTGTGTTGTTAATGCAATTTCAGGAAGCAAATACAAAAGCTGTTTTCCGGCTTCCAAATAATCTTCAATAAGTTTGATATAGATTTCCGTTTTTCCACTAGATGTTACTCCGTGCAATAAACAAATTTCTTTTTCAACCAAGCTAGATTTTATTTCCTCAAAAGCTTTTTGCTGTGCTTCACTTAATTGTAATTGATTATCATTGGATTCACCTGTGTAATTCACACGATCTTCCTGAATTAAATAATCTTCAAATATCTGTTTATCAATTAAGGCCTTAACCACAGCCGAAGAAGAATTTGAAGCTTCGACCAACTCCTTAACTGAAATAGGCTTTTTATGGTTAACTGCACTCAATTGAAAATAAGTAAGTACAATTTCCTTTTGTTTATTAGCATTCTTTAAAACTTCCAACAATTGACCCAATCCTTCATTAGATTCGTAATTAGCATGCAAACGAATATATCGAACCAATTTTGGTTTATAGGACTCCTGAATTTCATCTTGCAAAACCACTACATTTTTATCAATTAGTTTTTGAATAACAGGAAAAATATTTTTCTTATTCAAAATCCCAATCACATCCTGTATTTTTAAGGAAGATTGATTTTGCAGCGCCTGATACACTAAAAACTCATCATCACTAAGCAGACTTTCATCAATAAAGCCGCCCGTCTTTTGCGTAATTAATGTTTCATTTTCCAAGATCAAAGCACTAGGCATCGCTCCCCGGTACACATCCCCGATAGCGCACATATAATAAGAGGCAATCCACTGCCAGTGTTTAATTTGATTTTCGGTAACGATAGGTTTTTCATCTAAGATCTGATGAATTTCTTTTGCTTCGTATAAAGTAGGTTGGTTTTGATGTAAATCAATTGCAAGTGCAGTATATATTTTGTTTTTTCCAAAAGGAACTGCTATTCGCATCCCTTTTTCTATATAAAGATACTCCGCTTCCGAAATACTATAGGTAAAAGTTTTAGCCAGGGATAACGGTAAAATTACTTCAACAAAATACATCAATTATTACTTATTCATTTAATATTAAAAACCTAAAATTCCAATTACCTTATTGCAAAGGAATATGTTCTTTTCTCTTTTTTAATTTATTAATCACCTCATTTAATTCAAAACCAAGTAATAATATCATACAGTTAATCCAGATGTAAAACATAACAATCAAGAGTGTTCCAATAGAACCATACAATTCATTATATTTTGAAAATCGGATAACCCAAACCCCGAAGAAATAAGAACTAATAATAGTTAATATAGTAGTGAAAACTGAACCAATCGAAATAAACGAACGGTTTTCCTGATTCTTCGTTCCAAATTTAAACAACACTGATGTTGTGATTAAAATCATCAAAATCAAAAAAGCATAACGCCCCATAACTATTAAAGGTATTCTTTCACTTAAAAAATCCTTCGCATTAAGATGCTGGATAACAACTTCAAAAACAACAATGATTGCAACAGTAAGAATCAACAAAATTGCCATAAACAAAGACATTCCAACCGCTACAAAATACTGATGGAAAAAACCTCTTTTAACCAATACATGTTTGGAGTTTTCAAAACCACCCAAAATTGCATTCAATCCATTTGCCATCAGAAAAATAGACAGCAAAAATCCCGAAGACACTAAACCGGAATGACTATTATGAAGAATATCATTAATGATATTTTTAATAGCATAAAAAGTATTTGGTGGTACACCATCGGCAACAAATGCTAAAAAATCTTCCTGAAAACCTTCGATAGGAATAAAAGGAATAAGATTCAAAATAAACAACGCAAACGGAAACAAAGCCATAAAAAAACTAAATGCAATGGCTCCTGCACGGTTAGACAAAGCGCCTTCGGTAAGTCCAATAATATACAATTCTAATAAATCATATAAAGACAACCCGCTTAGCCAGTTCAATTTCACTGTTTTTGCCCAATTGACAAAACTGCGTAACACAGGGATTTTCCTTAGCCTTTCTTCTATTTCTACTGACATTAATTTATTTTTTATAAAGCAATTATTCGATTGCTTTCAAACTCAAATCCATATTATAAACAGAATGCGTCAAAGCACCCGAAGAAATATAATTTACTCCACATTCAGCATACAAACGAATGGTATCTTCATTAATATTACCCGATGATTCCGTTAATGAAGCATCACCAATAAAAGCAACAGCCTCTCTTGTCATTTCATAATCAAAATTATCCAATAAAATTCTAAAAACCCCTCCAGCGGCTACTATTTGCTTCACTTCATCCAAATCTCTGGCTTCAACTATAATTTTTAAATCACGATTCGTTTCTTTTAAGTAAGTTTTAGTTTTTTCTATAGCCAATCCTATTCCTCCGGCAAAATCAATATGATTATCTTTCAGCATTACCATATCATACAAAGCAAAACGATGATTTTCCCCACCTCCTATTTTCACCGCCCATTTTTCGGCAACACGAAAACCCGGAGTTGTTTTTCGGGTATCTAAAATTTTAGTGTTAGTCCCTTCTAATAATTTAACATAACTATTCGTCTTAGTCGCAATTGCCGACATTCTTTGCATCGAATTCAACACCATACGCTCTGCCTTCAAAATAGACTGTGAAGTTCCTGAAACATGTAAAACAACATCGCCATACTGTACTGGCGAACCATCTTCTATAAACGTTTCCACTTCTAAACTTGCATCTACATAATTAAAAATCATTTTAGCAAATTCGACTCCGGCAATAATACCGTTGTCTTTTACTAAAAGTTTTGCTTTTCCTTGTACCGATGCAGGAATACAAGCTAACGAACTGTGATCACCATCACCAATATCTTCTCTAATGGCATTTGCAATTAATAGTTCTAATTCGTTTTGAAATTGTGCTTCGCTAATCATTTTTTACCAGTAATTAATATCTCGCTAAAGTAGGACATATTTTGTGGATTAGAAAATTTGTTTCAGGTTTAAAATAACCAAAACTAATCCTCCAAATCCTTCACAATTCATTTTTGTTACAAATATTTTCTAAATCATTTATGATTTTTTAAATAAAAAAAGGATTCAATATAGCGAATTATTCTACAAAAATTTGTTAATTTTATTCTACAACTCCAGAATTAAAAAACCAACAACAATTTAATCCTCAATACATTATGAAGAAATCATTAAAAATACTCGGAATAATAATCCTTCTTATTCTCATTATTGGTATAATAGGATTTGTTTACATCAATTCAAGTGGCATACCAAAATACGAAACCGTACATATCGAGTACACAGCCAAAAGTGATTCGGCCAGCATCAAAAGAGGCAAAAAACTAGTTACGCTACTTTGCGCTAATTGCCATAAAAATCCGGAAACCGGAAAACTCACCGGAGTACTGATGCGAGAAGCTCCAGCTGAATTTGGAGAAATCTATTCGCAAAACATTACACAAGACAAAACATATGGAATTGGAAACTGGACAGATGGTGAAATATTGTATTTGTTAAGAACCGGAGTTAAGAAAGACGGTCAATATGCTCCTCCGTACATGGCTAAAGTACCTACAATGGCAGATGAAGATGTGAATGCTATCATTGCTTTTTTAAGATCTAACGACCCAATGATTGCTGCAGATGCAACTCCAGACACCCCCTCAAAACCTTCCTTTTTAACTAAATTTTTATGTCACGTAGCATGGAAACCATTCCCGATGCCAACAGAAAAAATCAATTTACCTGACACTACACAAACCATTGAATTAGGTAAATATTTAGCCAACAACTTAGAATGTTTTTCTTGTCACTCTGCCGACTTTAAAACAAATAATTTTTTAAAACCTGAGTTAAGTGAAGGATATTTTGGCGGAGGTAACAGTCCTTTAGATACTGAAGGCAGAGTCAAAAAAACACCTAATCTTACACCTGATAAAGAAACTGGAATTGGTAACTGGACCAAAATGCAGTTTATCAAAGCAGTACGTTTTGGAATTGTAGATGGGCAACATGCCTTAACTTACCCGATGGTTCCATACACTCAATTAACAGATACTGAAGTAGCTGCCATCTACGAATATCTCAAAACAATTCCTCCAATTAAAAACAAGGTGGAACGATCTATTTATGATGAATAAATACTTTTATTTCATCTAAATAATAAAAGAAACTACATTTTTAAAACAAATTTAAAAGCTGGGTTTCTTTTTTACAAAATTCTTTAAATCCCAATTACTGCAAGAATTTAAGTATTATATTTGAAGAAAAGAATAAAAACAGAATGTCCGAAATTATAAGCGAAAAAGAACACGAAGAATTAATTGAATTGGTATCTCAATATATTGACTTAAGTGTCACTCCATTTAAAAAACCTGAAAGAACCGTTGTTAGAGTCGATAAACGTAATCCAATGTATGGAGGAAAAGGAATTGTGTATTTATTACAAATGTTTGATGAAGGTGAATTAACCAATAACCGTATTGGTGCCTATATGATTTTTAAAAACAAAGGAGACGAAGCAGGTTTTCACACCCACGGCACTCGTCATGAAGAAGAATTATATATTGTAATGCATGGAGAAGGTGAATATTCTGAAATGACCAAAAAAGACGGTATCATCCGAAAAAAAACACTCAAAAAAGGAAGTATTACAGCTATGAGTGGTGAAGGATTTCACTCGCTCATTAATACAACTGACGAAATTTTAATTGTATTTGTAATTACCACAAACAATCCCAAATAATCCCATCTATTTATGTCAAAGCAATGGTATTCAAATAGTATCTCTAACCATACATTTTCACTCTTTTTTCATAAATTGAGTTATCAAATACTATTTCTTCTGGTACTCCTTTTTACGATCAATGGTAATGCGCAAAAAGATACTATCAACAAAAAAACAGATTCAATCAATGCTGTAATTGTTCAGGATTTCAATAAAAAATTAAATCTTATCGAAGCGCAACGCATTAGCGATTCTTTAAAAAAAGTTGCCCTCGAAGAAGAATTAAAATCGCTAAAAACAACTGACAACCTAAAAAAAGCTGCCCTACAAAAACAACTCCTAGCTATTAAAAAACAAGATTCTATCCGAATTGCTGAAAAAAAAGTTCAGATTGATTCTTTACGAAAAACCGTTAAAGGCCATCCTGTAAATGGATTTTTCAATGATACTTTATTCACTATTTACAACAAACTGGGAAGTTTTTCAGCAAAAGACAGAGCTACAGCTATCAGCGAACGAATTAGTACGATTGCTGATGAATTTGGTTTCAATGCTAAATCCATAAAAATTGTAGAATCTGAAACAACTTTAGATATTGTAAAAGGAGAACACATTATCATGAGTGTCTCCGAAAATGATGCTATTTGGAACAATACTACAAAATCGGTCTTAGCC
>JALRGZ010000026.1 GCA_023253295.1 Flavobacterium sp. | reverse complement strand
ATAATTCATTCCACGGAAGAACCTCTGCAGCTGTTGCTGTTACAGACAACAAGAAAATTGTTGCTCCGTTGAATGCACAACAAGCAGTTACTTTCCTTCCTTTAAACCAAATCGAATTGGTTGAAGCGGAATTACAAAAAGGAGATGTTTGTGCCGTGATTATTGAGCCAATTCAGGGAGTTGGTGGTTTAGACCAGGGAACAACTGAATTCTTTCAGGCTTTAGAAAAAGCATGTCAGGCTAAGGATGTGATTTTAATTTTAGACGAAGTACAATCAGGTTACGGAAGAAGTGGGAAATTCTTTGCTTTCCAACACCATGGAATCAATCCGGATATTGTAACTACCGCTAAAGGTATGGGGAATGGTTTCCCAATTGGAGGTGTTTTAATTTCTCCTAAATTCCAGGCTAGCTATGGTTTACTAGGAACTACTTTTGGTGGAAGTCACTTAGCTTGTGCAGCAGGAATTGCGGTATTAGATGTGATGGAAGACAAAAAATTAATCGAAAACACGAACAAAGTATCAGAATATTTCTTCGAAGCCATTAAAGTAATTCCAGAAATCAAACAAGTAAAAGGTAGAGGATTAATGTTAGGAGTTGAATTTGACTTCGACGTAAGTGCTTTGAGAAAGAAAATGATTATTGAAAAATATATTTTCACTGGTGGAGCCAACAATAAAAACTTATTGAGAATCCTTCCCCCGCTTACGATTACTACTGATGCTATCGATACTTTTATCAAAGCATTACAGGAATCATTAGCTGAATTGAAAAACTAAAATTCGTTTGCGTGAGGGATAGCAGCGAAAATCCTTTTTTTAATTGTAGCGTAGCGGAAATAAAAAAAGATTGAAGCGAATAGCCCGACCCGAAGGGACACGCCCAAACAAAAAATATAAAAAATGAGCACATTATTATCCATAGACAAAAGAAACGCTGTATTAAATAGAATGGCGGAACTTTTGGAACAAGAAAGAGAAGCTTTAAAAGCCATCAATCAGCAAGATTTAGCCAATTATAATGGTGAAGATTTAGCTATGGAAAAACGCTTACTCGTTGACGACGCTAAGGTGGACGGAATGATTCTTTCCGTACAACAATTAGCAAGTCAGGAAGATCCCGTAGGTCAGATTCGTTACGAATTCACTCATGACAATGGTATGAGAATCAGTAACAAAACGGCTGCTTTTGGAACAATTTTAATTATTTACGAATCGCGTCCGGACGTAACGGTTGAAGCAGGTGGAATTGCCTTCAAATCAGGAAACAAAATTTTATTGAAAGGTGGTAAAGAATCTTTGCTATCTAATCAAAAAATTGTAAGCCTTTGGCACCAAGCTCTGGAAGAAAACGGAGTAAGTACTGACTGGGTGGAATATTTGAATTATGACAGAGTTCAAACACAGGCTTTCTTAGAAAAACCAACACAAAGAGTGGATTTAATCGTACCTCGTGGTGGTGAAAAACTAATTGAGTTTACTAAAAAATACGCCACTTGTCCGGTAATTGTAAGTGGCCGTGGAAACAACTTCTTATATATAAACAAAGAAGCTGATTTAAAAAAGGCTCTTGACATTATCATTAACGGAAAAACAACCAATATTGGGGTTTGCAATGCCTTAGACAAAGTTTTAATTGATACTGCACTACCAAATTGGGAAGTGTTTGCTACGCAATTAGTGGAAGAGCTTAAAAAATATAAGGTTGAAATTTTAGGTGATGCTGCTTTTGCAAATGCCACTCAGGTACCTACAATTGAAAATGAAGCAATTTGGTACGAGGAATTTTTGAATTATAAAATTGTTATCGGAGTCGTAAATTCAGACGAAGAAGCTATCGCTAAAATCAATAAATATTGTGGAGGACATTCGGCTTCTATTATTACAGAAGATAAAGCTGTTGCGCAACAATTCATGGAAAATATTGATGCTTCTTCCGTTTACCATAATGCCTCTACCCGATTCACAGACGGTGGACAATTTGGTTTGGGCGGAGAATTAGCTATCAGTACTGATAAATTGCACCAACGTGGACCTATTGGATTACAGCATTTGGTAACCAATAAATGGTACATTTACGGAGAAGGACAGATTAGGTAGCAGAAAGCAGAATTTAGATTTTAGATTGCAGAATTTAGATATCAGAATTTAGATATCAGAAATTAGAAGTTAGATTTCAGAAAGTTTATACAATAATTCACTGTCAGTTCGAGCGAAGTCGAGAACAGATAAATACAGGGAAAACTTAGTGCACTTTGAGAATACTTTGTGTGCTTTGCGGTTAAAAAGAAACCTTCACGGTTAAACCATGGGAAAGAAAAGAATTTTATTAAAATTAGGAAGCAACACCCTGACAAGGGAAACCAATCATATTTCCAGAGGAAAGATTGAAGATATTGGTATGCAGATTGCTTCTTTAAATGATGAATATGAATTTATCATTGTGAGTTCGGGCGCTATTGCTGCGGCTAAACAATTTGTAAAATTAGACAATAATGACAAAGACGTTTTTATTAAACAGGCTTTGGCATCTATTGGTCAACCCCATTTAATGCGGATTTACAACGAAAACTTCAAGGATTTAGGATTACATACTTCTCAATGTTTGCTTTCTTATTCGGATTTTGAAAAAGAACAAACCCGAAAAAACATTGTAAATACCATCAATGTTTTAGTCAAAAACAACTATATCCCAATTATCAACGAAAATGATACGGTAGCTACCGATGAGATCAAATTTGGTGATAATGATAAATTGGCTGCTTTAACAGCGGTTTTATTAAACGTTGATATTTTGATTATTGCTACCAATACCGATGGTTTTTACACTAAAGAATCCATGTTAAAAGGAATTCCTGAAACCATCACATCAGTTGATGATTTAAAAGACTTAGAAAAAGAAATTGGTGATTCTAAATCTTCTCATGGAACAGGTGGAATGCAATCCAAAATTGAAGCAGCAGCCATTGCTAAAAATGCCAATATTGAAACCTGGGTAGTAAATGGCTTGAATGATGATTTTATACTAAATGCAATAGCTAATACCATTGCATTTACTAAAATTGTATAATATTTTAAAGTAATTAACAGAATTATAAACCCGTTTGAATCGGCGTTATTTGCTTAGCAAATCCGTTTAATCAGCGTTCAAATACAAAAAAAGATGAACTATATTTCAATTCAAAACATCGACAATCTGTCTCAATGGGTTCAAGATGCGCTTAAAATCAAAAAAAATCCGCTTAAACATAAAAAATTAGGAAAAAACAAAACCTTAGGAATGTTGTTTTTTAATCCAAGTTTGAGAACACGTTTAAGTACTCAAAAAGCGGCCTTAAATTTGGGCATGAATGTTATGGTAATGAATTTTACCAATGAAGGTTGGACTCTTGAATTTGAAGATGGGGCTATTATGAGCCAGGGAGCTTCTGAACACATCAAAGAAGCTGCCGAAGTAATCTCACAATATTGTGATATCATTGCTATCCGTGCATTTGCAGGCTTAGTGGAAAAAGAAAAAGATAATGCCGAAATTGTATTATCCGGTTTCTTAAAACATGCTACGGTACCAATTGTCAACATGGAAGGTTGTACAGGTCACCCATTGCAGGCTTTAGCTGATGCCATTACTATGGAAGAATACAAAACGCCTCACAGACCAAAAGTAGTGTTATCATGGGCACCACACCCTAAAGCCTTACCTCAGGCAGTAGCCAATTCATTCGTAGAAATGATGCAAAAACAAGATGCTGATTTTGTAATTACTCATCCTGAAGGTTATGAATTGAATCCTGAAATCACAAAAGATTCTAAAATAGAATATGATCAGGACAAAGCATTTGAAAATGCCGATTTTATTTATGTAAAAAACTGGAGTAATTACAATGAATACGGTCAAATTACTAATGCAGATACTAATTGGACTATAACTGCTGAGAAAATGGCTTTAACTAACAATGCCAAGTTCATGCACTGCTTGCCGGTAAGACGTAATGTAATTGTAACAGATGAAGTCATTGACAGCGAAAACTCAATTGTAATCCAACAGGCTAATAACAGAACGTATTCAGCGCAATTAGTTTTACAAAAAATATTAAAATCTATTTCAAAAAAATAGTATCAAAATTGTAAAGGTTTAAACAAAGTATTTTGTTTTAAACCTTTGCATTTTTTATTCTTTTGACCAAAAACAACAACATGAAACAACAACTTACAGTAATAAAAATAGGTGGAAACATCATCGATAATCCAGTTGAATTAACGCAGTTCCTTTCTGATTTTTCTAAAATCGAAGGTGCAAAAGTATTAGTTCATGGAGG
>JALRGZ010000020.1 GCA_023253295.1 Flavobacterium sp. | reverse complement strand
TTGGGTTGTTATTATATCATTAGCAAAAACAATAAGAATAACGAAGTCTTGTATGTTTCGGCTTATCTTGTAGCGGCTGAGGTTTTTTTACGAATGACGGGAGGGAATCTGAATAATGAATATGTGAAAACTGTTGTTTCTCTGTTAATGTTGTTGGGTTTTGTGCTGAGTGGGTTCTCTAAAAATAGTATTGTTTACTGGTTTTATTTTTTGTTTTTAATTCCGGGTATGTTAGTAACCATGAGTAATCAGGATATCGATGTGGAAATTCGTAAAGCAATAACTTTTAATATTTCAGGTCCTGTGTGTTTAGGCTTGAGTGCCTTATATTGTTACCAAAGACAAATTACTTTTAATCAACTGCAAAATGTACTTGTCTTACTGGGATTACCTGTCATTTCTACCTTGGTTTATTTGGTTTTGTACCATCCTTCGGTTAGAGATGTGGTTACGGGTACCCAATCTAATTTTGCTACCTCAGGAGGTTTTGGACCCAATCAGGTAGCGACCGTTTTAGGCTTAGGGATGTTTGTCTTCTTTTGCCAATTGGTTTTTATGTCTAAAACAAAAAAAATGATGTTGCTCAATGGTTTTTTATTGGTGGTATCCTCTTATCGTGCTATTGTAACCTTTTCAAGAGGAGGCGTAATTACAGGCTTTACAATGATTGTTTTGGTGCTTATTGCCAGTTATTTGTTCTCAAACAGTTCAGGGAAAAGAAAATTAAAATGGATTTTGATACTCAGTGGAGGATTAGCGCTAAGTATTTGGACTTATAGTGTGGTGCAAACTAGTGGATTAATTACGAAAAGATATGCCAATCAGGATGCAGCCGGTCGTGAAAAGAAAGATCGTTTGGGCGGTCGTGAACAAATATTGGGAACTGAATTGGAGCTTTTTAAAGAAAATCCAATTATGGGTGTAGGGATTGGAATGGGGAAATCCTATCGTGAGCGCATGCTTGGAGAGGAAGTAGCCTCGCATAATGAAATTACCCGCTTGTTAGCAGAGCATGGGATGTTTGGAGTGATTATTTTATTAGTATTGTTTATTACTCCCGTGATTCTCTTTTTGATGAACTACCAAAATATTTACTTTTTTTCTTTTTATGTGTTTTGGTTGCTAACCATCAATCATGCGGCTATGCGTACTGCTGCACCAGCATTTATATACGCATTAACTTTGTTGCATATCCGTTTTGAGCGAGTTGTGAAGAGGCAAAATATAGAACAAATAGAGGTGGAAACTAGTGTTTAAACTGAATTTTGAGCTTTTAAAGGAATATATTTTGTTGTTAGTCATTAGTTTGTAAACTTGGTGAAGAATTCGGCTTATAAGAATTTTTTACATTGAATTTATTTGCAAGAAAACTTAAATTGCTTCTTTAAAAAAGTACTGAATGCCAAAAAATAAAATACACTTTGAGATTTCCGAAAGGAAAATGATGTTGCATCTTATCGATGTTTTCTGTGTGGTGCTGGCTTTGTATTCCGTAGGTTGTTTTTTTGAATTAACTTATTTGAAATCTGCTGTTACTAACGGGATTCATTTGTTTGTTCTGGTTCTTTATCTACAAGTAATTGGTGCTATATTCGAATTGTACAATCTTCAGGTTTCCAGTAACGAATTCCTGATTACCAGAAGTGCAATACTAACGGTTACTACTGCCGTTTTAGCCTATTTTTTAACGCCTGTTTATTCGCCGGAATTACCCACTAACCGACTTCAGATTATTACTTTTTTATTGGTTGTTTTCTTTTCTTTGGTGCTTTGGAGAGTGTTTTATGTTCGCTTTTTAGCTTCAAAGCGCTTTCATCAAAATGCTTTGTTAATTTGCGATGAAGAGCAATTAAACGAATTGATTTCTGGGATAGAAAGTATAGATCCTCATTATAAAATTGTTGCTTATTTGAGTGATTTTAAGTCGGATAATTTGGGGACTCCGGAAGGAAATACTTTGGATAGAATAACAGCAGAGGAGTTGGTTTCTTTTGTTCACAAGAATCATATTACTGAAATAGTCGTTGCCAGTCAAAAAAAGGACAGCATTACGGCAGAATTATACCAACAATTATTAAAATTGTTGGAATCCGGAAAAGTAATTAGAGAGTACTCTCAATTGTATGAGGCTAAAACACAACGTATCCCGGTTCAATATGTAGAACGCGATTTTTATCTTTTCTTCCCTTTTAGCAGAAGCAATCAAAATCGTTTGTATTTGATGATTGTGCGTATCGTTGAAGTTGTGGTTTCAATAGTAGGTTTAGGAATTACCTTGTTACTTATTCCGTTTATTTTTTTGATGAACCTCTTTGCTAATAGAGGAAGTTTGTTTTATACCCAAGAACGCGTGGGTAAAGATGGTGTGGTATTTAAGATTCTGAAATTTCGTACCATGATAGAAAATGCCGAATCAAAAAAGGCAGTTTTTGCAACAGTTAATGATAACCGAATTACTGCTTTTGGTAAGTTCATGCGAAAAACCAGAATGGACGAGTTTCCTCAATTTGTCAATATTTTAAAAGGCGAAATGGCTGTTATTGGACCACGTCCGGAAAGGCCTTTCTTTGTAAAGGAAATTGTAAAAACAATGCCCTTTTATGAAACACGCCATATTATTAAACCAGGTTTAACAGGTTGGGCTCAGGTTAATTATTCTTATGGCGAAAGTATTGATGACAGTTTGATTAAATTACAATATGATTTGTATTATATCAAACACCGAAGTTTTTATCTGGATTTCAATATTAGCTTGAAAACCATAACAACTATTTTGTTTTACAGAGGACAATAGTTTTTAAATAATAACCGGAATCGGCTTTTTGTTTTTTAATGTTATTTGAATTAAGAAATAGGCGGAAGTAAGAATCAAAGGTAATACGATCAATAAATGTGTTTTATTGAATAATAAAACCAGATAAATCAAAAGTGAAAAAAGATTAATTAAAGCTAATCGATACGTCCAAATTCTATTTTGTTTTGCATAAAAAACAACTAAAATAAGCAATAAAGGATTGAATAATAGGGTGTTGTAGTTGTTGGTTAATTCTAAATGATTGGAATAAAATCCCATAAAAAGGAAAAATAAACCTAATATTCCCATTAGCGTAAAATAACCATAATGAATTCCTTTTTTGTTTACAATCACTAATACAGCAATCATAAGGATATAGGCATAAATGTTATTCCACCATGAAGTTGGATGTGATTCCTCAAAGTGTAACAATGTTTGGTTTTTTGGTGCCAAAGGCTGATGGTTGTATTGAATCAGCTGTAGACTTTTTTGTAATTCTAAGGGTAAAAATAGTTTGTTGCCTAATTGATCTACCTTTGAACCAAAAATGATACTGGTACCTAATTTTTCAAAAAAATGATGATCAAAATAAGGGTATAGAATACTTCTGTAGGTTAAATCAGTGTCTGTTTTTTTTGTAATTACAGTGCTTCCTAAGGTTTTGTTGATGATGTCCACAACCATAGAAGTACAGTTTTTATCAATAAATTTATAGGTGTAATGACTGTCTCCTGAAGCTAAGGAAGTATTTAGATTTTCAAAAAGTTTTTGTTTGAAGTGAAGAGGGATTTGTAATTCTTGTTCTTCTACGGAACGATTTTCGTAAGTGTATTGGTTAATAAAATCAGTATAGCGATTGACAACAGCAAAGTATTCTAAATCTCCTTTGGCAAATTTGGGAACAAAATTAGGAGTGTTGAAATCAAAAGCACCATAATTGTATACAGCATCAACAAAATTGATATCGTCTTTAATTCGAATGGCGGTATGTCCAAAAAGTGAATAGGATTCATTTCCAAGCCCACAAGTAATTACACTTACGCTTGCATCTTTGGATAATTGGATGTTTTGTGACCAAAAGACATTAAAAAAACTAAAAAAGAATAAAAGGAATATCGTTTTTTTAGAAGTGAAAATATCCGTCATAGTATTTGTCTTTGTTATTTTTTTCAAAAGTATCATTTTTTAGTGAGCTAATTTATTTCTCGATTTAAATAAATAGTCAATAAAACTTTCTGTTAATAATTGATGTTTCTGAAAAGCGTACGCTTTCACTAATTGTATTAAATTTGTAGCTATACTTAAAATCAAATAGAAAATGAATATTAAAAAACACATACCAAACTGCATTACGTTATTAAATCTTTTTTGCGGTTGTATTGCCATGGTTTTTGTGAGTAATCAAAATTTTGAAATGGCTTTTTTCTTTGTGTTTTTGGGGATTTTTTTCGATTTCTTTGATGGTTTTTTTGCCCGCTTGTTCAAAGTTACAGGGGAGTTGGGTTTGCAACTGGATTCGCTGGCTGATATGGTAACCAGTGGTGTGGTTCCTGGTTATGTGATGTATTTTTTGTTGTTGAATAGTCAACATGAAATTACCGATTGTCCTTATTTTCCATTTTTAGGATTTGTCATTACCATGGGGTCTTGTTATCGTTTGGCATTCTTTAATATTGATACTCGTCAGTCGGATTCGTTTATTGGTTTGCCAACTCCGGCCAATTCTTTGTTTATGTTAAGTTTGCCTTTGGTAATTAAATATTCTGATTCTTTAGTGGCTTTTGAGCTTTTAAGTAGTCAATGGTTTTTGGTATTAATTACGGCTTTTAGTGCTTTTATTTTAAATGCCGAAATTCCTCTGTTTTCATTAAAGATCAAGAAATTTACTTTTAAAGATAATGTACTGCAAATTGGATTTATAACGCTATCGGTATTGTTGGTCACTTTTTTTCAATATACGGGAGTGCCCTTAGGAATCATAAGTTATGTGTTGTTGTCGGTACTGAATAACAAGTTTCCTTTAGATGGCAAAACAAAATTATAAACGTCGTACCACGACTACCAGAAAATCCAAAAAGAAGTTTTCCACTGTAAAAAAGAGATTAATTCAGCTTATATCTGTTATTGGCGTTGGACTAATTTTTTGTGCCATTATATATCATTATCGAAACGGATTAGCGTACTATTTCAGTTTTAAAAGCGATAAAGTTTTAGATAAGGAAGCCAAAGAAAAAAGCTTGTCGGATGTCCGCAATTATCAGGTTTTAAAGAAAAATGGTGACAAAGCCATTGGTTTTGATGTTTCCGAGTATCAGGATCAAATTGAATGGACTGATGTAAAAACGCTGGATAATGATTATGAATTGTCTTTTGTTTTTATTCGTGCGACAGTTGGAAAAGATCGATTGGATAAACGATTTGAGGAAAACTGGCTTGGAGCCAAAGAAAATCATTTGATTAGAGGGGCTTATCATTATTATCGTCCAAACGAAAATTCAATTGAACAAGCCGAACTTTTTATCAATACCGTTCGTTTGGAAAAAGGCGATTTGCCTCCTGTTTTGGATATTGAACGTTTGCCGGAAAATCAATCCATAGAACGATTGAAAATAGGTTTAAAGCGTTGGTTGACTATGGTGGAGGTGCATTACAAAATGAAGCCTATTATTTATACAGGAGAACGTTATTATGATGATTTTCTAAAAGATGAATTCTCAGATTATCTGTTTTGGATAGCCAATTATAATTTCTACAGAGAGCAAATGAAAGAAGATTGGCTTTTTTGGCAGTTTACTGAAAAAGCATCGGTTTCAGAAATAAAAGGGAATGTAGATGTGAATATCTTTAATGGGGATGTAGAGCAACTTCAGTTTATTACAAAAGAATGATTAAGGTGCTTTTTTTGTTTCTATGGTCAAGATGACCAAAGCTACGAATATAAGAATGCCTATCATTGCTAAAATCGATTTTGTATTAGCGAAATTTGTGGTAAATCCCATCCATGCAATTTTCTTAGGAGGAAAAATACGTTTGTCTTTTGGGTTGTAATAAAACATGCCCCATATCCAATTCTTAGGGTCTTTAGACCATTGGTCTAAGGTTTCCTGACTTGGTTTTTCTTCCTGATTCATTTGGATTTATTTTCTGAATTCTAATTTCTGTCTTCTGAAATCTAAAACTCTAATTTCTTCTTTCTTAACTCGAAATTTTGTCCCAAATATACTCTTCGTACCATTTCATCTTCTACTAGTTCTTCAGGTTTTCCGGCTTTAAGGATTCCTCCTTCGAACATCAAATAGGTCTTGTCGGTAATGGCTAAGGTCTCTTGTACGTTGTGGTCTGTAATTAGAATTCCTATGTTTTTGTTTTTTAACTGTGCTACAATTCTTTGTATGTCTTCTACTGCAACCGGGTCAACTCCTGCAAAAGGTTCATCCAATAAGATGAATTTTGGATCGGTAGCTAAGCAACGTGCAATTTCAGTTCTACGACGTTCTCCTCCGGATAATAAATCACCACGGTTAGTTCTAATGTGTTCCAAACTAAATTCAGCAATAAGACTTTCCATTTTGGCAATTTGTGCTTCCTTGGAAAGATTAGTCAATTGTAAAACACTTAGGATGTTATCCTCGATACTTAATTTTCTAAAAACAGATGCTTCTTGAGCCAAATAACCAATCCCTTGTTGTGCTCTTTTGTACATTGGGAAATGTGTAATATCAGTATCGTCAAGGTGAATGGTTCCTGTATTTGGTTTTACCAATCCAACAATCATGTAAAAAGAAGTGGTTTTTCCGGCACCATTCGGCCCTAGTAAACCAACGATTTCTCCTTGGTTTACTTCAACCGAAATGCCTTTTACGACACTTCTTCCTTTGTATGTTTTGACTAAATTGTCAGCTCTTAAAATCATTTTGTATTGGTTTTTTGACTGTTGTCTTATTGGATTCTTTTGCAAAATAACGAATAACCAAAAGAATCGTTTACTACATTAACAATTAATTATTCTTTTCTTTTTTGGCTACAAAAACAGAAATGAAAATACTGGCTTCGTAAATTAGAAGCATAGGTATGGCTACAATAGTTTGACTCACAACATCTGGAGGAGTTACTATGGCAGCAACAATCAGTACAATAACAACGGCATATTTTCTGTATTTTCTCAAGAAATTTGGTGTTACCAATCCTAGTTTGCTTAGGAAATAGATGATAATCGGTAATTCGAAAAACAATCCGCTGGCAATCATGGAGGTTTTTACCATTCCCATATAAGAATCCAAAGTAAATTGATTGAGGACTGTAGGGCTGATGCTAAAGGTGGCCACGAAATTGACGGACATTGGAATTACAACAAAGTAACCAAAAATCACTCCTAAAAAGAATAATAAAGAAGAGAAAAAGATGAAAATTTTAGCATTCTTTTTTTCGTTTTGGTACAAGGCAGGACTGATGAATTTCCAAATCTCCCATAGAATATAAGGGAAGCTAAGGATGAATCCAAAAAGAATGCACATCCAAATAAAAACGTTTACCTGTCCTTCCATTTCTGTGTTTTGGATAATAAAAGGCATTTCGGTAATACAAATACTGTCGGCAAAACCTAAGGAATGTGATAATTCACAAAAAAAGACATAGGTGAAAAAGCTAGGTCTGGTAGGGCCAAAAATAACGGTATCGAACAAAAAATCACTAAAGAAATAAGTGAAGATTGCCATTATTAATACTGCAACAGTACTTCGAACTAATAACCATCTTAGATCTTCAAGATGGTCTAAAAACGACATTTCGTTTATGTTTTTTTTTGCCATTATAGGATTCCTTCTTTTAGTATATCATGTAAATGTAAAACACCTTTGTATTCTTCGTTGTCAATCACCATAAGTTGTGTGATAGAATGGTTTTCCAAAATTTGTAAAGCATCAATCGCCATAGTGTTGGATTGAGTTGATTTTGGGTTTTTAGTCATGATGTCTTTAGCGGTTAAATCGGTAAAGCTGTCTCTGTCGTTCAGCATTCTACGGATGTCTCCATCGGTGATAATACCTACAACTTTGTTGTTTTCAATTACAGCAGTAACACCCAACCGTTTTTCTGAGATTTCAAAAATTACCTTTTTGACCGGAGTATCAGGGCTTACAATTGGTTTTTGATTGTGTTCTATTAAGTCTTTTACTTTTAATAAAAGTTTTTTTCCTAAAGCACCTCCGGGATGGTACTTAGCGAAGTCTTCAGGTTTGAAATCACGCATTTCCATTAAGCATACAGCCAATGCATCTCCCATGACCAATTGAGCAGTCGTGCTATTAGTAGGTGCTAAATTGATAGGGCAAGCTTCCATGTCAACGGTTGTGTTTAATACATAATCGGATCCTTTAGCTAAAGCTGAACTGTTGTTTCCGCTAATGCCAATCAGTGGATTACCGTCTCTTTTTAATAAAGGGATTAATGCTTTAATTTCCGGGCTGTTTCCGCTTTTTGAAATGCAAATAATGACATCGTCTTTTTGAATCATTCCTAAATCACCGTGAATGGCTTCAGCTGCGTGAAGAAACATAGATGGTGTTCCGGTAGAGTTGAAGGTAGCAACCATTTTTTGACCGATAATAGCGCTTTTTCCAATCCCTGTAACCACTAAACGACCTTTGGTTTGAAAGATAATTTCTACAGCTTTTGAAAAATTTTCATCTAAGTAATCAGTTAATTTTACAATTGCTTCACTTTCAGATAAAATGGTTTTTTTGGCAATCGCCAATATATTTTCTTTGGATATCAAAACAGAATGTTTAAAATTTGTGTGTGTAAAAGAAATTTGTATCTTTATGTGATGCAAATTTATACAAAATACCAGATAATAAAGAATGAATTCAAACGAAATTGATATCCATAAAGAATTAAAGAAATATTTTGGCTTTAGTCAATTTAAGGGATTACAAGAGCAAGTGATAACAAGCTTAATGAAGAAGCAAAATACATTTGTGATAATGCCTACAGGTGGGGGGAAATCTTTGTGTTATCAACTACCAGCTTTAATTCAAGAAGGGACTGCAGTAGTAGTTTCTCCATTAATTGCTTTAATGAAAAATCAGGTAGATGCTATAAGGAGTTTGTCTTCTGAAAATGGCATCTCTC
>JALRGZ010000019.1 GCA_023253295.1 Flavobacterium sp. | reverse complement strand
AGTTGTACTCGGAATTCAAGCAGTTTTTTCCAAACAATGCAGTAGAATATTTCGTTTCTTATTACGATTATTACCAGCCGGAAGCTTTTATTCCCGTTACCGGTGTATATATCGAAAAAGACTTATCTATCAATGACGAATTAGAAAAGATGCGTTTAAGCACCACTTCTTCCCTACTTTCTGGACGTAGAGATATTATTGTAGTAGCATCTGTTTCTTGTTTGTACGGTATTGGAAACCCTGTAGAATTTCAAAAAAATGTTATTGCAATTGAAAGAGATCAGGAAATTTCCAGAACTAAATTATTACACTCTTTGGTGCAAAGTTTGTATTCCAGAACTGAAGCCGATTTTAACCCGGGAAATTTTAGAATCAAAGGTGATACCGTGGAAGTATTTCCAAGTTATGCTGATGACGCGTATCGCATTCACTTTTTTGGAGATGAAATTGAAGAAATTGAAAGTTTTGACATTAAAACTTCTAAAGTTATTGAACGATTTGACAAGTTGACGATTTATCCGGCAAATATGTTTGTGACTTCGCCAGATGTATTGCAAAATGCAATCTGGCAAATCCAACAGGATTTAGTCAAACAAGTGGATTATTTCAAAGAAATAGGCAAACATCTCGAAGCAAAACGCCTGGAAGAACGCACCAATTTCGATTTAGAAATGATTCGGGAATTAGGTTATTGTTCCGGTATCGAAAATTATTCCCGTTATCTTGATGGCCGTGAAGCAGGAACACGACCTTTCTGTTTGTTGGATTATTTTCCAAAAGATTATTTAATGGTTGTTGACGAAAGTCACGTTACGGTTTCGCAAGTACACGCAATGTATGGTGGCGACAGAAGCCGTAAAGAGAATCTGGTTGAATACGGTTTTAGACTTCCTGCTGCTATGGACAACCGTCCTTTGAAATTTGAAGAATTTGAAGCCATGCAAAATCAGGTAATTTATGTTTCAGCAACACCTGCCGATTATGAATTACAAAAAAGCCAGGGAGTATATATTGAACAGATTATTCGTCCAACAGGTTTAGTAGATCCTGTTATCGAAATTCGTCCGAGTTTAAATCAAATTGATGATTTGATTGAGGAAATCCAGCAACGTTGTGAATTAGACGAACGTGTTTTAGTCACTACTTTAACCAAAAGAATGGCGGAAGAATTAGCCAAATATTTGGCAAAAGTAAGTATTCGTTGTCGTTATATCCATTCAGATGTAGATACTTTGGAACGAATTGAAATCATGCAAGACCTTAGAAAAGGACTTTTTGATGTTTTAATTGGTGTAAACTTATTGCGTGAAGGTTTGGATTTACCTGAAGTTTCACTGGTTGCCATATTAGATGCTGACAAAGAAGGATTCCTGCGTTCGCATCGTTCGCTTACACAAACTATTGGTCGTGCCGCCAGAAACTTAAACGGAAAAGCGATTATGTATGCTGATAAAATTACCGACAGCATGCAAAAAACCATCGACGAGACCAATTACCGTAGAACCAAACAAATCAACTTCAATACTGAAAATAATATTGTTCCTCAAGCTTTAAATAAGAAAATCGACAGTGCTTTTACCAAAAATCCTTTGGTAGAATATGAATTGGGACACACTATCAATACAGCTGCGGAAGCCGTAACCGAATACTTGTCTAAAGATGAAATTGAAAAACGCATTCGCGAAAAGCGTAAATCAATGGAAAAAGCCGCAAAGGAACTTGACTTTATGCAAGCCGCTAAATTAAGAGACGAAATTAAAAAACTACAGGAACAATTGACCTAATATTCTGAATCATCATGAAAAATGTTCCAAAGAACATCATCTGGGATAATTGAATTAGGTGAATGTTTTATTTTTTTGATTAAAACTTTGATGGCTTCAGTATCTAAGCCCATAGTAATGGCAATATGAATAATTAATTCCGGATCTTGTTTGAATAAAACACCGTCATTTTGAAAAAACAAAATTAACTGATAAAACTGTTTAATTCGGGCTAATTTTAAATTGTCTGGCAAACTTGGTAATTCTTCACTCAATAAGTCAATAAATCCTCCTTTTTCAAAGTTCAATTCATTAGCAATTAAAAATAAAAAATCATAACCTTTTTTACTTAATTGACCATCGACTGTAGCAAAAGCAAGCATCTCTAAAAGCAATTTCTTTTTTTCCTGACAAGTATCCATATCGTAAATAATTTTAGCTAAAATATCATTTTTTATGATAAAAACCCAAAGTTTTACCTTAAATCAAACATTTTAATCGAAAAATCATATTTTTTTCTCAACATAAAAAAGACAAAAAAGGCAAAAAAATAACAATAATTTGCTTTTCATCGATACATCTACGTAGTCATAAAATTCACTTTTTAAGAAATATATTTTTATAGCTGATGTTTTTTGTTATTTATTCAAAATGAAGCCCAAATATTCCGAATTTAAAAATTCTTCATTTACAGTAAATTTTATTCATTTTTATAGCTTAATTTTATCATAAAACCAGAAATTATGGAATTGATCATTAGAGAATACGAGCTACAATTAAAGCACACTTTCACAATCTCTAGAGAATCAATAGATATTCAACCCTCTTTAATAGTTCAATTAAAAAGTGGTGGATTCTCTGGATATGGTGAGGCTACTTCAAATCCTTATTACAACATTACTGTTCCTATGATGAAACAGGATTTAGAAACCATAAGAACTCTCATCGAATCTTCGATTGACGAAACTCCTGAAGATTTTTGGGCAAAAGTATATCCTTATTTAAAACACAACATGTTTGCACTTTGCGCATTAGACATGGCTTATAATGACTTATATGCACGACAAAAGGGAAAGAAATTGCATGAACTCTGGCATTACAGCATCGAGAGAAACCCTTTGACCAATTACACCATTGGCATTGACACCATTGACAAAATGGTGGCTAAAATGAAAGAATTACCATGGCCTATATACAAAATTAAATTAGGAACAAGTAACGACATTGAAATTGTAAAAGCTTTAAGAGAACACACTGATGCGGTTTTTAGAATTGATGCAAATTGTGGTTGGGAAGTTGAAGAAACTCTCAACAACGCAGTTCAACTAAAAAAATTAGGGGTAGAGTTTCTGGAACAACCTTTAAAAGCAGATGATTGGAAAGGACACGAAATTGTTTTTAAACATTCTGTCTTACCTATTATTGCAGACGAAAGTTGTATTATAGAACAAGATGTTGCCAAATGCTACAACCATTTTCATGGCATCAATATAAAATTAGTAAAATGTGGCGGATTGACTCCTGCTAGGAGGATGATTGAACAAGCTAAAAAATTAGGATTAAAAACAATGGTGGGCTGCATGACTGAATCATCTGTAGGAATTTCAGCTATTGCACATCTGTTGCCTCAACTAGACTATGTTGATATGGATGGCGCCTTACTTTTATCAGAAGACATTGCAAAAGGAGTTCAAATTCAAAATGGAAAAATTGACTACTCCGAATTGAATGGCACTGGTGTTGTTTTAAAATAAGGCAAAATGAAAGTTAATCAATTTCCCGATCGAATTTTAAAAATAGGAGATGAGAAATATTTATATTTTGGAGGTACGGCATATCTTGGACTACCGACAAATAAAAAATTTCAAAAAATTCTTTTTAAAAACATTATTCGGTGGGGAACCGCCTATGGAAGTTCCAGAAATGCAAATATTAAACTCACCGCCTACGATAAAGGAGAAACTTTTTTAGCACAATTTATGCAAGCAGAAGCAGCAGTAACCGTTTCATCAGGTATGCTCGCCGGAAAAATTGCCTTAAATTGTATACAATCAGAAACTGACATATTTTATCATTTTCCCAATACGCATATTGCCATTTCTAAAATTGATAGCCGTCCTTTTTTTGTAAATGGAACGATTAATCCCAAATTATTAGATAAAAAAATAGAAAGAGTATGTATCCTAACTGATGCAGTAGCAACCAATTCTGTTACAGCTGTAGATTATTCTATACTTGAAAAAATTCCAAAAAACAAAACCATAACTTTAATTATCGACGAATCACATTCACTTGGAATTTTAGGAAAAAACGGAAATGGAATTTATGAGAACATTACATCTCACAACATATATCGTAAGATTGTAGTATCCTCTCTTGGAAAAGCTATGGGATTATCAGGAGGAGTAATTGCAAGCGACCAGCAATTTATTGATAAAATCAAATCAAATGCTTTTTTTATTTCAAGCGCAGGCATGAATCCTGCTTTTGTTAATACGCTTTCTGACGCAGATTCTCTTTATAAAACGCAGCATAAAAAACTAAAAGAAAATTTAATGTACTTAAAAGCTAATCTTCTAATAAACAAAAACATTCTTTTTGACCCCAATTACCCTGTTATTTACCCTAATATTAAAAACATTAATACCATTTTGGCCTCAAAAAAAATAATCATAACTAATTTCAAATATTCTTTAGAAACAAACAATTTAAATCGTATTATCATCACAGCTAATCATAAAAAAAAAGATTTAGACAAAATCATTCAAATCCTTAATGAATATCAAACCAAAATAGATTAGCTAATATTATATAATGTACCTTTGTAAAAAATTCAAAGATGACAAACAACGATATTTTTAAAAAATTACGAGTAGCATTAATGCTCCGTGATGATCAAATAATAGAAATTTTAGAACTAGTAGATTTTAGAATTTCAAAATCAGAATTAGGAGCTTTTTTTCGCGATGAAAAACACCCGAACTATGTAGAATGTGGAGATCAAATACTACGCAACTTTTTAAATGGTCTGGTTATTCATTTAAGAGGCACAAAAGAGAACCCTAAAACCCCAAAAGATGTCCTAGCAAAACACAAGGCTGAAATTCCTTTAAAAACTACAGAAAAAGCTAAAAGCGAACCTAAAACAACCAAAACCAATTTAAAGAAAAAACCTAACTTTAAAAAAGCAGTTCCAAAAGTACAAGTTGTTGAAAAAGTAAAATTCAACAACGGTAAAAACAAAAAATCCTAAACTAAAATAGTTAATTACGATTTCTTTTAAAACATAAATCCCGAGCTTATACTCGGGATTTATTGATTTAATTCATTCATATTATTTTGTAAATTTTACTAGGAAAACAAGTCCTTTTCCTGTTTCTAAATCATCTGCTGAAATCTTTTTGTAGTTCAAGGTATTCTTAATAAAATAGTTAAGATCACTATTTGTTGTATTCGTACTCATAACTACAATTTCACGATTTTCATTAAGTGCAATTCTCACTTTAACCAGAACATCTTCTCCTAAACCGTCAAAACTTGGATAAGTATTTAACATCTTACTAATCTCTTTGTAAGTGTCATCATAATTGTTTGAACCATTAGACGGATTCTCTTTTGCAAATGCTGTTGTTAAAAATAAAGTAGCAACAACTGATAATACTAATTTTTTCATGATTTCTAAATTTTAAATTAAACTTAAGTGTTTTTAGATTTCATTACAAAATTATCAAAAAACTTAAACCAAACACCTAATTTGTTACCGATAACGCAAGTTTTGAGAGTAGTAAAAAATTACCAATTAAAAAATAAAACTAAAATAAAAAAAAGTGCTTTAATTTTCATTATTCATATAAAAAACAAAAACAATCAGACTAAAAAATACTAAAACACATCAAAATGAAGTATATTTTGAATTATATTCAACAAAAAAAGCAATATAAAAAGTCTCAAATCGACAATTTCATCGAAATGAGACTTTTTTACTATTGCAATTCTATCAAAAAACTACTTCATAAATTTGACTAAAAACACAAGTCCGTTTCCAGAAGCTAACTCATTAGCTTCTAATTTTTGATAATTTAAAGTAGTTTTAATGTAATTATTCAAAAAATCATCATCTGTACTTGTACTCATCACTACAATTTCATGATTTTCATTAATAACAATTCTAACTTTAACTACCGTATCCTCACCTATACCCTCTAATTGTGCATATGTGTTTAGCAATTTAGATAATTCCTTATAAGTCTCTACATAATTACTTTTTGTATTTGAAGTATCAGTAGCAGTAGCAGCAAATGCTGAACTCATAAACAATGCAACTACAACAGATAAAAATATTTTTTTCATAATCTTTTTGTTTTTAATTACAGTTCAAAATTAACACTGATTTCCAATCAAAAAGCACAAAAACAATTACTTAATCCAATGATAAAACAACACAATCACTTACCAATTATAAGTTTTAAAAACATTCTTTTCAAAAATTTCACAGCTCATAATAAAAGGAAAACAAAAATTCTATAAACACATAAAAACCTTAAAAAGTATAAAAAAAAT
The DNA here is from genome assembly GCA_023253295.1 of Flavobacterium sp. Taxonomy (GTDB): domain Bacteria; phylum Bacteroidota; class Bacteroidia; order Flavobacteriales; family Flavobacteriaceae; genus Flavobacterium. Next base: position 1,852 of record JALRGZ010000019.1, on the reverse strand, counting down.
TCAACAACAAACTCATTAATAATAAATTAACATAAGTATTGATAATCCTAACACCTTATTTAAACAGCATAAAAAAACCCGTCTCTGATAGAGACGGGCTATAGAATATAACTAAATTCTTTATTAAGAAAGTGCAGCTTGTACTTGATCAGCAGCTTCCTGGAATTGTACTGCTGATAAAATTGGCATACCTGAATTATCAATTAATTCTTTTGCAATTTCAGCATTTGTTCCTTGTAAACGCACAATAATTGGCACATTGATAGCATCACCCATGTTTTTGTAAGCATCAACTACACCTTGGGCAACACGGTCACAACGAACGATTCCTCCAAAGATATTGATTAAGATAGCTTTTACATTTGGATCTTTCAAGATAATACGAAAAGCCGTTTCCACACGTTTAGCATCAGCAGTTCCCCCTACATCAAGGAAATTAGCCGGTTCAAAACCTGCGTATTTAATCAAATCCATAGTAGCCATTGCAAGTCCGGCACCATTTACCATACATCCTACAGTTCCGTCAAGATCTACGTAGTTCAAACCTACCTCTTTAGCTTCTACTTCAATCGGATTTTCTTCTCTTACGTCACGCATATCAGCATAAGCTTTTTGTCTGTACAATGCGTTATCGTCAATATTTACTTTAGCATCAACAGCTAAAATTTTATTATCAGATGTTTTCAAAACCGGGTTGATTTCAAACATAGAAGCGTCTGAACCAATGTAAGCTTTGTATAAAGCATCGATGAATTTCACCATCTCTTTGAATGCATTTCCTGTAACACCTAAGTTAAACGCTATTCTTCTTGCCTGAAAACCTTGCAATCCAACAGCAGGATCAATTTCTTCAGTAAAAATTAAGTGTGGAGTGTGTTCAGCAACTTCCTCGATATCCATTCCTCCTTCAGTAGAATACATAATCATATTACGTCCAGTTGCTCTGTTTAATAATACAGAAACATAAAACTCTGAAGTTTCAGATTCTCCAGGATAGTAAACATCCTCAGCGATTAAAACTTTGTGAACAGTTTTCCCTTCAGCAGAAGTTTGAGGTGTTACTAATTGCATTCCGATGATTTCTTCTGCAATTCCTTCTACTTTGTCAAGTCCCTTTGCAAGTTTTACACCACCACCTTTACCACGACCACCTGCGTGAATTTGGGCTTTAACAACATACCAACTCGTTCCCGTTTCGGCAGTTAATTGTTTTGCAGCGGCAACTGCTTCTACTGGACTGTTTGCAACTATTCCGCGTTGAACGCGAACTCCGTAGCTAGCTAAAATCTCTTTTCCTTGATATTCGTGTATGTTCATAATATAGAATTTGTCTGAATCTGATTTACTTCAGAAAATAAAGTCGGACAAAAGTAGAAAAAACGAACTTAAATGAGAAATCTTTTTAGTGATTTAAAATATCTTATCAATAAAGTTAAAAAAAAACGCTTTTAACTTTATTTTTCTATCAAAAAAAAGATTTCACAATAAAATAGACAGCGATACGACGTTTTTACATAAAATACCTCAAAAAGATTTTTAAAAAAATCAGAAATAATTGGCAAAATATCCCGTTAAAACTATCTTAATTTTAATAATTTGTTAATACATAGCCTAAATAATATAATTATTGTTATTATTAATTCATTTTTCTATTATTCCTGTAAAAGTAGCCCTGAATAGGTTAAATCGATGGATTATATTTAATGAAATCTCTATTTTTGTAAAAAAAATTATCAAGCATGAAAGTTAAAGAACAAGGCCTTTATTTGCCAGAATTCGAGCATGAAAACTGTGGAGCTGGTTTTATCTGCAACCTTAAAGGTGAGAAAACAAATCAAATTATTCACGACGC
>JALRGZ010000005.1 GCA_023253295.1 Flavobacterium sp. | reverse complement strand
AAATCCTAATAACAATAATTTACGCTACCAATTTGATTGGTCAGTAGTTGATAATAAACCACAATTAAACAAAGTATTGGTTCCGGAATATTTAGATACAAATCAAACTTTGAAATCATCAAATACCGATTGGTATGATGCCATTTCGCAAACAGGAATTGCTAATTCCTATGATTTATCTGTTTCTAATGCCTCTGAAAAAGGAAACTATGTTTTTTCATTAGGATATTATGGTAATAAAGGTGTTGTGAAAACAACTGATTTTGAGCGAATTTCTGCCAGAATGAATAGCTCCTATAAATATTTTGATGACAAATTGGTAATAGGTGAAAATTTTACTTTGAACCGCACTAATGAAGTGAGTGATCCGGGTGTTTTAGATCCTGCTCTTCGAGCTTTACCTTTAATTCCTGTTCGCACAGTGGATGGAGAAGGCTGGGGAGGTCCGGTAGGTGGAATGAACGACAGACAAAATCCGGTACGTCTTTTAGAATATAACAAAGACAATAAATATGATTACTTGCGTCTTTTTGGAAATATGTATGCCGATTTAGAATTGGTTAAAAATTTACACATCAAAACAAGTTTTGGTATTGATTACGGATTTTATAAAAAGAGAAATTTACAAAGAAGCTACCAATCAGGTTATCTGCAAAATGATCAAACATCTGTTACTATTGATCAGTCAGTAAGTGATAAATGGACATGGACGAATACGGCTACTTACAATTTAAATTTTGGAAAAAGCACTTTGAATTTGATTGCTGGTACTGAAATGTATAAAGAAGTTTTTGATAATACTACTTTACGTAAAAATGATTTTCTAATCGAGACACCTGATTATATGTATCCTGATGCAGGAACAGGAGAATCTTTTACTAGTGGAACATCAACTTCTTACACCTTACTGTCTTATTTTGGGAAAGCCGATTATGAATTTGATAAACGTTATTTGCTTTCGGCTACTATACGTCGTGATGGTTCGTCTCGTTTTGGTAAAAACAATCAATTTGGTGTTTTTCCGGCAGTTTCTGCAGGTTGGAGAATTAGTAATGAAAAATTTATCAAAGATAAGGCTTCAGTATTTTCTGATTTAAAATTGAGAGCCGGTTGGGGACAAACAGGTAATCAGGAGATTAGTAATACGGCTATTTACTCGCTTTATTTAGCAAGTTACGCTGGCGGAAGTCCTACGTGGGCTACTTCTTTTGGCACAGCTTATGATATTGCAGGAAACGGAAATGGTTTATTACCATCAGGTTTTATTGCAACTCAAGCGGGTAATGATGATTTAAAATGGGAAACGACTACGCAAACTAATATTGGTTTAGATTTTGGATTATTCAATCAAAAATTAAACGGTTCGGTTGATTATTACATTAAGAAAACTAAAGATATTTTGGTTTTACCTCCTTATTTAGGAGTAATTGGTGAAGGAGGAAATCGTTGGGTAAATGGTGCTTCTATGGAAAACCAAGGATGGGAATTTTCATTGGGTTATCATGATGAAACTTCATTTGGTTTGAAATATGATATTACGGCCAATTTATCGACTAACAAAAATAAAATCACTCAATTGCCTGATGAAGTAAAAAACAACTACGGTGGTGACGGATTAGAAGACAACATTTTAGGTCGCCCAATTAATTCTATGTACGGTTATGTTGCAGATGGATTATTTAGATCTCAGGATGAGGTTGATCTTGCAGCAGAGCAACCAGGAAAAGGGCTTGGTCGTATTCGATTCAAAGATTTAAATGGCGACGGAGAGATTACGGATAAAGATAGAACATGGATTGGAAATCCAAATCCTGGTTTACAGTATGGAATCAATGTAGGACTAAGCTATAAGAATTTTGATTTCAATACTTTTTGGGAAGGAGTAAGTAATGTAGATGTAATCAATTTTACAAAATACCAAACTGATTTTTGGAGTGTTGATGATGTGGGGTCTAACAAAGGAACACGTCTGTTAAATGCATGGTCATTGGATAATCCAAACTCTACGATTCCTGCCTTAACAACAAATGACAAAAATGGAGAGTCAAGATTTTCAACTTATTATGTAGAAAATGGAAACTATCTAAAACTTCGTGTGCTTCAATTAGGCTATAATTTTCCTAAAGAACTACTTAAAAAATTAACCTTAGAGAGTTTTAGATTTTACATCAGCGGTCAAAATTTACTAATTATTGATGCTAAGAACTTTACAGGAGTTGATCCTGAAAATGCTGGATTTGGCTATCCACAACCAACCACTTTTACAGCTGGTTTCAATTTTACATTTTAATAAAAAGTTTAAATCAAAGACATGAAAAAGTTACTATATATAACCGTTTTTTTAACACTGGGAACATTGGTGTCCTGTTCTGATTTTCTTGATAATCAGCCTCGCGGTGTGTTATCAGAAAGTGATATTGTTACCCCGCAATCAATAGAGGGGTTTATGAATGCTGCTTATGCGCAATTAGGAAATGATCATTATGATTCGCCATACAGTTTATGGCCATTTGGAAATGTACGTTCGGATGATGCTTATAAGGGAGGTAGTGGTACTAATGACATTCAGAATTTTCACTTTTTTGAAGTTTCAAATAATATCCGAACTGATTTTGGAGAGTTGGATTCTTTTTGGTACATCAGTTATGTAGGGGTTTCCAGAGTTAATAAAGCCCTAAAAGCATTGGAACAAATCTCTGAAGCTGATTATCCTTTAAAAAACACCCGTATTGCCGAAATGCGCTTTTTGAGAGGACATTTTTACTTCATGCTAAAAATTATGTTTAGAAATGTACCTTATATTACTGAAGATATTCCGGTAGAAGATTATAAAACCATTTCCAATAAGGCACTAACGAATGAAGAATTATGGGAAAAGATAGCTGAAGATTTTCAGGCAGCAGCTAATGGATTACCAGATGCTCAACCTCAGGTAGGACGTGCTACCAAAAAAGCAGCTTATGCTTATTTAGCAAAAACACGTTTGTATCAGGCTTATACGCAAGATGAAACTTATAATGTTACAGGAATCAATCAACAACATTTACAGCAAGTAATAGATGCTACTGATAAAGTAATTGGAAAAGCTAGTTTAGAACCTGATTTTGCTAATAATTTTTTACCAGAAAGTTATGAAAATGGTCCTGAAGCGCTTTTTTCAATTCAATTTTCAGATAATGACGGGACTTTATACGGAAGATTAAATTTTTCTGATGTTCTTTCAACTCCTCAGGGATTAGGATGCTGTGACTTTCATAAACCAAGTCAAAATTTAGTAAATGCGTTTAAAACAGACGCAAATGGATTACCAGAATTTGACACTTACAACAATTCTGATTTTGATTATAAAAATATTGATGTTAATACTGTCGATCCAAGATTGTATCATACAGTAGCTTTACCAGGTTTGCCTTATAAATACGATCCTGAATTTTTATATGTAGAGGCTTGGAATCGTTCTCCTGGAACTTATGGATATTATGCTTCTTTAAAAGAAAATGTTGCTCCAAGTTGTTCTTGTGTTGTTAATATTGATCCTTTTTACGGGAATTCTAAAAACAGAATCCAAATTCGTTATGCGGATGTAATCCTGATGAGAGCAGAAGCTTTAATTGAATTGGGAAGAGAAGCCGAAGCGTTGCCATTAATTAATGATATTAGAAAAAGAGCGTCTGAAAGTACAGGAAGACTTACTTATGTAAGCAATTTCAAAATCAGTTTATACGAGGATGGTGTAAACTGTACGTGGACTCAGGATTTTGCCCGCAAAGCTTTACGTTGGGAAAGAAGATTAGAATTTGCAATGGAAGGTAGTCGTTTCTTTGATTTAGTGAGATGGGGAGTGACTGATGAGGTGATGAATGCTTTTTATGATAAAGAAAAAACTAAGCGTAGCTATTATCAAGATGCCTTTTTTGATGCACACAAGGAAGAATATTGCCCAATTCCGTTGAAGCAAATTAATTTCAGCCAAGGTTTATACAAACAAAATACAGGATATTAATTCATAAAAAAATATCAAAATGAGAAAAATTATAACTAAGAATTGGACAAAATTGTCTTTGATATTTGCATTGTTCTTTGTATTTACTGCATGTGAGAACAGCTTTGATAATGCAAATCTGGAACTAAATACTCCATCGGATGTTACTTCTTTTAAAATTAATGGAGTAGCGGGTGAAATAGATCAAAAATTGGGAAAAATCACGGTAACCTTGCCTTATGGTACAGAAATTACGGCTGTTAATCCTGAAGTTGTTTTAGAAGCAGGAGCTACTTCCAGTGTAGATTTAAGCCAGACTTTTAATTTTAATAACGCATTGAAATTTAGAGTTGTAAATGGTAATTTATATAAGGATTATACGGTTTCAGTAGTAGTATTAAGTCCAATAAAAACGTTTACAATTAATGGAGTTACAGCTGCAATTAATCACGCCAATAAAACCATTACGATGGTACTTCCGGAAAATACAGATTTAACAGCATTAAAACCTGTAATCGAATTGACTCAGGGAGTATCCATTTCGCCAAGTTCAGGAGCTACTATAGATTTTTCAAATCCAGTGACTTTCGTAGTAACAGCCAATGGAAAATCGGTTAATTATACAGCCAATGTTGGTGTGCCGGTATCCGGTTTAGTGGTTGCCTTTTTAGGAACTGCCGCAACCAGAGCTGAAATAACCAATATGGATGAAATTACGGCTTCAAATTGGTTGTTTGAAAATTTTAATGGAGCTAAATATATTTCGTTTGGTGATATTGTAAATGGTACAGATTTAAGTGGAATAGATGTTATCTGGTGGCATTTTGATTCGGCTACTAATTTACCGACTGAGGCATTCAAACCTGCAGTTACGCAGGCCTTGCAAGCATTCCGTGCCAATGGTGGAAATTTATTACTGACTTCTTTTGCTTCTCAATATGTTGATGCTTTAGGAATTGTTCCATCCGGCAAAGGACCAAATAATGTTTTTGGAGATTTCTTGCCTGGTGGTTGGGTTGACGGTAATTCATGGGGAATGTCTTTTAGAGGTCATGAAACACATCCAATTTTTGATGGACTCACTACTTATGAAACTGGAAAAGCCTACTTATTGCAAAGTGGAACCTACCGATTAAACCATACAGCCTGGTGGTTTGTACCAGAATGGGGTGGTTATGTTAACGGTGAAGGGTGGCGAAACCAAACCGGAGGTATAAACTTAGCCAGTGAAGGCTGGGACGATAACTTAGATGGTCGTGTAACAATTGCAGAATGGCCTAATACAGGAACGGATAAAAACGTAGTCGTAATTTCTATGGGAGCTTATGATTGGTATAATGAAACTAATAGTAGTGGAGTACCTAGCCAGGCTAATGAGTTTATCACAAATATTAAGACCTTGACTCAAAATAGTATTAACTATCTGGCAGGAAAATAATTCAATAAAAAAAACAATTCGATGAAAACTAGAAATATAATAACAATTGCGACCATTTTTTTTTCATTATTATCTTGTAGCCAGGATGATAATTATATCGGAGGCTCAATTACGGGTGGAGATTCAACGATAGCTGATATTTATCCCATTCCTCCATCATTATGGATTGATGGAGGAACAGAGCCTTATTATAGTGCAGGTTATACTGGAGATATTATGCCTTTTTTTGATAATGGAAAATTTCATATTTATTTCCTGCATGATGCTAAGAATAAACCAGCAGGAAAAGGCTTTCATGACATTCATGAGTTTTTAAGTACTGATTTAGCTCATTTTACTTATGAAGGTCAAATGATACCATATGGAACTACTACCGAAGCTGATTTTGGTGTAGGTACTGGTTCGGTAGTAAAAGTAGGGAATACCTATTATTTTTATTATACTGGACATAATGGAATTGCTGCTTTTTTAGAATCCAATCCCAGGGAAAGCGTTTTATGTGCTACAAGTACGGATTTGAAGAATTGGACAAAAGTACCTTCTTTCAAAATTACTGCACCTGCAGGGTATTATAATTTTGATTTTAGAGATCCTCATGTATTTTTTAATCCAGAGTTGAATAAATACTCGATGTTAGTAAGTACCCAAACGGAACCTGGCAGAAAAGCTGTTTTGTTACATTTTACAACTGCAGATCCGGCTTCAGGAAATTGGGAAGTTCAAGCTCCTATTTACACTACAACTCCTGAAGAAAATTATTTAATGATGGAGTGTGCTGATGTTTTTAAAATGGGTAATTATTGGTATTTATTTTTCTCGGAAAACTGGAGTGGAGCCAAAGGAACGCATTATAGAATGGCAACATCATTGAATGGTCCATGGATTACTCCAGAAAATGATCGAATTGATGGTGAATACTTTTATGCCGGTAAAACAGCTTCCGATGGAAGTAAAAGATATGTTTTTGGTTGGAATGCCAGAAAATCACCTGAGAATGATTTAGGTAATAAAGATTGGGCTGGAAATATGGTGATCCATGAATTGGTTCAAAATTCAGATGGAACTTTAGGTACTCAGGCGCCACAATCCGTAAAAAACTTTTTTGGTAAAAATGTTCCAATAGAAGTAAGTACAACTGAAGGCGGTGTAAATATGAATAATAATTCATATGCCTTAACAAGTACTTCTGATAATGCGATGGTAACGTTTAATCCTATTGGTAAAAGAGCGAAAATAAATGCAGAAGTTACAATGACAAGTTCAGGCGGAAACTCAGGGTTTGTTTTCCATACCAATAGCACAGGAAGTTTTTATAAAATTGTTTTTGATATTTCAAATGACGCAATTATTGGATACAATTCAGCTTCTCAAGAAACAACAAGAATTCCATTTGATTTGCAAACTAATACCAAGTATAATGTTGAAATAATTGCTGAAGGAAGTGTAGTTGTACTTTATATTGACGGAAAAGTAGCTTTGACCAATCGTATTTATGGAAGAGAAAAGTACAGTTGGGGAATTTTAGCTCAAGGACAAAATTGTACTGTTTCACAACTTCAGCTTGTGCAACCTTAATAGAAAAATTTTTAAAGAAGATGAAAATGAATGATGAAAAGAAGCTAAAGGCTGTCGCTTATGGTGAAGTACTTTGGGATGTTTTTGGAAATGAGAAAAAAATAGGTGGAGCTCCTTTGAATGTTGCTTTGCGCATGAAAACTTTGGGTTGTGATGTAGCTATGATTAGTTGTGTAGGCAATGATCAGGATGGAGATGCAATTATAAATCAGGTTAAAAATCTAGGACTTGATACTAATGCAATTATTAAATCAGAAGGCTACCCGACAGGTTTGGTCAATGTAACATTGAATGAGCGAGGTTCAGCGAGTTATGAAATTGCCTATCCTTCGGCTTGGGACAAAATTGTTTTAACTGATCTGGCTAAAAACTTAGTTACTGAAGCGGATGTGTTAATTTATGGAAGTCTAATTTGTAGAGATCAAGTTTCAAAACAAGCTCTTAATGAATTATTAGAAATGCAGGTGTATAAAGTTTTTGATGTGAATTTGAGAAAGCCACATTATACATATTCAGTTCTTGAAGAATTAATGATTTCTGCCAATTTTATCAAATTCAATGATGAAGAATTATTCGAAATTGCCATTGCTATGAATTCACCATTTAAAGGTTTAGAAGAAAATATTCATTTTATTGCAGAAAAAACAAAAACTAATGCAATATGCGTTACCAAGGG
>JALRGZ010000299.1 GCA_023253295.1 Flavobacterium sp. | reverse complement strand
CCAAGGGTTAAAAAGGCTATGATTTCCTGAAACATCGTTTTTATTTTAAAAGTTGATAAGCGATTAAAGCCGTAAGATACGCAAAACCACTCATAAATATCAGCTGTCCTAAGGGCCATTTCCAGCTATTTGTTTCTTTTTTTGTAATAGCCAGTGTACTGGCACATTGCATAGCAAAGGCATAGAATAACAGTAACGAAACGCCTGTAGCAAAATTGAATACTTTATTGCCTGTTTCAGGATGAATTTCCGATTCCATTTTTGTTTTAATGGTGGTTTCGTTATCCGTTCCACCTACACTGTAAATGGTTGCCAGCGTTCCTACAAATACTTCACGAGCAGCAAACGAACTAATAATGGCAATACCTATTTTCCAGTCGTAACCCAATGGAGAAATAACTGGCTCTATTGTTTTACCCATAATTCCAATATAGGAATTCTCCAGTTTGTAGGCAGCAATTTTATTGTTCAATTCTGTTTCAGAAATTGTTTTGTTTTCGGTTTGCGCACTAATAATTTGTTCTGCATCTTTAAATCTTTCGCCAGGACCATAAGAAGCTAAAAACCATAAAATAATGGAGATGGCTAAGATAATTTTTCCGGCACCTGATATAAAGGCTTTGGTTTTTTCAACTACATTGATGGCTACGTTTTTCAATAAAGGCAATTTGTAGTTGGGCATTTCGACAACAAAGAAAGTCTTGTTGCTTGTTTTCATTACTTTGTTTAGGATGTAAGCTGATAAAATAGCCATTCCAAAACCTAATAAATATAAAAGCATTAAACTAAGTCCCTGAAGATTTAAAAAACCAAAAATTCGTTGGTCAGGAATGACTAAGGCAATGATGATGGCGTAAACCGGTAATCTTGCTGAACAGGTGGTAAAAGGTGTAACCAGAATAGTGATTAAACGTTCTTTCCAGCTCTCAATATTTCGGGTAGCCATAATCGCCGGAATAGCACAGGCAGTTCCTGAAATTAAAGGTACGACACTTTTTCCGGATAGTCCAAAACGGCGCATGATTTTGTCCATAATGAAAACCACACGACTCATGTAACCGCTTTCTTCAAGGATAGAGATGAAAAGGAATAAGAAAGCAATTTGAGGAATGAAAATTAAAATTCCGCCAATTCCAGGGATGATTCCCTGCGAAATCAAATCGGTTAAAATACCGCCAGGAAGTTGCTCAGCAGCCATTGTACTTAAGGTTGCAAATGTGCTGTCGATGAAATCCATCGGAACAGAAGACCAGTCAAAAATAGATTGGAAAATGATAAAAAGAATCGCAAAAAAGATAATGTATCCCCAAAATTTATGCGTTAAAACGCGGTCTAATTTTGAACGAAAATCTTTAGCAATGCTCGAATCTATGGTTAATCCTTCCTTGAGGACATCGTTGATGAATTGGTAGCGTTTGATAGTTTCCTTTTGTTGCAAACGCTTTAGTTCTGTATGTGATTTGGTAAAGGTGCTTTTGATTTCCTTTCTTTCTAAATTGAGAAAGTTAACATCCTGTGTAATTACTAACCAAAGTTTGTATAATAATTGGTCTGGAAATGCTTTTTTTAGTTTGTCAAAATATTCCTGATCAATAACCGAAGCGTTTAAACAAGGCTCAGTAGTGATGGATTTGTAAGTAACAATTAGTTCTTTTAATTCCTCGATTCCTTGTCCTTTTCGCGAACTGATCAAAGCAATTTTAGTTTTTAATTGTTCTTCTAACAAAGGAATATTTAATGAAATCCCCTTGCTTTCCATGCGGTCAGCCATGTTAATTACCAAGATGGTTGGGATTTCTAAATCTTTTATTTGAGTAAAAAGTAATAAGTTTCTTTTCAAATTTTCCACATCGGTAACCACTAAGGCTACATCGGGATACAACTTATCGTTTTTGTTAAGTAACATTTCAATTACAACATTCTCGTCAATAGAACTGGCGTTAAGGCTGTAAGTTCCCGGTAAATCCAGAATGTTAGCTTTGATGTTATGGTTTAATTTGCAAAAACCTATTTTTTTTTCAACTGTAATTCCAGGATAGTTTCCTACTTGTTGGTTTAAGCCAGTCAATTGGTTAAAAACCGAAGTTTTACCTACGTTAGGGTTACCAATTAAAGCTACGTTAATATTTTGATGCATCATTAAAGCGCAGTATTGATTAGTTCTACTTCAATTTCTTTAGCAGTTTCTACTCTAATGGCTACGTGGGAGCCGTTGACATCTAAATACAAAGGATCACCAAAAGGTGCAATTTGAAGTAATTCGACAGTGTTTCCCGGTAAGCAGCCCATTTCAAGTAGCTTTAAAGGAATGATGTCAATATCAAAATCTTTGATTATTGCTTTTTCGCTTTTCTTTAATGAATGTATAGTGGTACGCAAAGTCTTATTTAGATTGAATTAAGATTGCAAAAATACATATTATATTACTAAGTCGAATGATAATTATCAGTTTTATGATTTAATTTTAGGCAATTAAATCATAAAATTTACGGTTTTTTAGTTTTCCAATACGATTATTCGGACTGCTTTTCGTTGCTTAGAAAATTGATGTCCTCAATAAGCTTTTGAATGCCTTCTTTTTTGGTTCCATCATAAAAACCACGTACTCTTCTTTTGGCATCAACAAGCACAAAGTTTTCGGTATGAACCATATCGTACAATTCGCTTGGTTTACCCAATTTTACCGCCAAATAGGATTTTCTGGCCATGGCATAAATTTGTTTTTTATCACCGGTAACCAAGTTCCATTTGCTGTCTACAACTCCATGTTTTATAGCATAGGCTTTCAAAGCTTCTACTGTATCTACTTCAGGAAAAACTGTGTGCGAAAGCAACATTACTTTTGGATTATTAATAATGGCTTTTTGAACTTCTTCCAGATTAGAAGTCATTTTTGGGCAGATGGTACCACAGGTAGTAAAGAAAAAATCGGCAACATAAATTTTGCCTTCATAATCTTTTTGGGTGATGGTTTTTCCATTTTGATTGGTAAATGAAAAATCAGCAATTGTATGGTATTTGCTCACATACTGCACCGTGCTGTCTACCAATTCCGGATTTACATCGGCTGGATTGTAAATGGGTAGTGTTTTTTGAGGCTTTAATGCATTATAAAAAAGAGTGAGTGTTATTACCGAAAAGATAAAAAAGATACCAATAAAGATTCGGTATTTGTATATAGCAGACTTCATGAAATTTTTTTGCAAAAATACAAAAACTGCTTTGGAAATCAGGATTCTTTATTTGATTAAAATGTTCGTCTTTTTTCGGCTTTTGCGTAGCGATTTATTAACTAAATACAAGCCAGATAAAGTTACAGTTCCCCCGATGGCTATCGATATACTTAACGATTCACCAAAAATAATAGAGCCTAAAAGCACCGCAACTACAGGATTCATGTAGGCATATAGACTGCTCATCTCTGGTGGAAGATGTTGCAAAGAATAAATGAACACTGTAAAAGTGATCAGTGAGCCTACAATTACCAGATAGGCTATTGCCAACCAGGTGTTCATAGGGATTTCGTTTAAGTTAACCGAAATTCCTGTGGCACCATTATAGGCAAATAAGAGAATACTGGAAATAAACATTTGGAATCCTAAACTGAAATAAGGGTTGTAAGAAGCTGTTTTTTTCTTGGTGTACAACGTTCCAAAAGCCCAGGTTATGGTTGCTAATACCGAAAGGAAAATTCCCAACTGAAAATCAGGTTTCAAAAAATCGGCTAAGTATTCGAAAAAAATGATACAAACTCCAGCAAAGCTAATAAAAACGCCCGTGACGGCTAGTTTGGCAATTTTTTCTCCTCTAAAGTAAGATATAATCACTACCCAAATAGGAAAGATAGCCGCAATAATAGCACCGAGTCCGCTACTGATGTATTTGACACCCGCAGTACTCAATCCGTTACTCAAAGTAAAATTAAGAATGGCAAGAATTATGATGGTTTTCCACTGTTTTCCCTTTGGCCAAGGCGATTTAGTGAATAACAAAAAGATAATATACAGCAATCCGGCTATAAATTGTCTAATTGCTGCCAGTTGAATCCCGGGGATATAACGCACTCCTTCTTTGGAAGCAATCCAAGTGGTTCCCCAAAAAAAGCCAACCCATAGCAAGGCTAAAATGGGTAAGCCAATCGCACTGATTTTTGTAGATATTGCCGATTTAACTTTTTTAATCACTATAAATGAGGTTGTAGGAATGTGTAATCTAATAATTGAATTAATCGGTTTGATAAAATTGTTTTTCCAGTCGAAGGAATTTCATGATTGAAAACGGGAGGAATCAGATTATTTTCCAAAGTTTTTTGAGTATAATAGTCTTTACGGCTTGGGTGAAAAGGAGTTACAGCATTCAAAGTGGTGTTCCAACATTGTAGGTCAATGATTTTTTGGATAATACCAATACAATCGTCCAAATGAATCAAATTGATAGGTGCATCAGGATTGGAAACATTTTCTTTTCCGGCCAGGAAACGGGCAGGATTCCTATCGGGTCCTATTAAGCCACCAAAACGCAAAATGGTAGTTTTAAAATGCGTATTGGCAAGTAATAATTGTTCAATTTCCAATAATTGTTTTCCGCTTTCGGTTACAGGAGCGGGAATGGAGTTTTCGTCAATTGTTTCATTGCCTTCGCCATAAACCGCCGTCGAACTGACGAAAAGCAAATTTTCTACCGAAGCGTTTTCGATAAAAGGCAACAGGTTTTTTATTTTCTGTACAAATGAATTGTTTTGAGCATCTGAGTAATCCTTATTTTTTCCTCTTAATTTGGGAGGAATAGCAATAATTAGCGTTTGACTTCCGTCTAAAAATGCATCAACTGGAGCTGAGAAATTTTCGACTTCCAATGCAATGGGATAATGACTTATGCCGGCATTTTCCAGTAATTCTTTTTTATCGATAGTAGTAGTGGAACCTTTTACTGAATAGTCTTTTTTTAATAAGGCTTTCGCCAAAGGAAGTCCTAACCATCCACAACCTAAAATGCTAATTTGTGTCATTTTGCTCTTCATTTTCAGAATGCAAATTTCTCATTAATATTTGGTTTTTTAGGGTTGCAGAGGATTCTTTTTTTAGGGATACAGATTTTACTCCTTATTTTTTAACTAATGTAATTTTCATATCCTCATTTTCCAGAACAACTTGGTCATCTGTAATCATGCAGTCATAAGGATAAGGAGTACCTGTTTCGTCTTTAATCACTAGATTTTTTCCTTTTTTAGTTAAAGCATAGCTGCCATTAGTGATGTCACCTTCAAGGAATCCGTCGACATGTCCGTCTTTTGTAAAAGTTAGAGTTCCTTTAGTTAAGATTTCATTTTTTACTGAATCCGAGATTGTTTTTTTTGCTTCTACGTTGGTGATTTTCCATGAATCAACTAGTTCATTTCGTTTTTCATGGCATGCAATCATTAGAGTTGAAAGTAGTAATATACCGTAGGTAAATAAAAATGATTTTTTCATGACTTTGTAGTATTGGGTTAGATACCTAAAGTTACAAAAATATTTATATTCAAAACAATTAAAAATCAGTTAGTTGTGGTGTTTTTATCTAGGGCCAATGGAAAGTTTAAAGTATAAAAAAACCACGCGGATGGCGTGGTTTTGTATTTGTGGTTAAAAGGAATTATTAGAATTTGTATCCTACAGAAGCCTGGATTCCAAATTGGTTATTTCCAGCAGCTCCGTTTTGTAAGTTTAAGAAGCTATAAGTATATCTTGCCTGGATAAAAGTTCCTGATTTGAAATCATAAGCTAAACCAGAAACACCATCGATATTATATTTTCTAAAGTTAGCGCTGCCTTCAGCATTAGTTAATTTAGAATCAACAATTACAGTAGCCTGAGGTCCTAATTCTAAAGATAAACCTTTTACTAAGTAGAATTTAGCTAAAACAGGAACAGCTACTTGGTTTAATTCGATTTTAGTTCCTGATGTATTTCCATTTCCATCAAAAGAATACTCTGAGTGAGAATATAAAGCTTCAGCTTGGAAAGAGAATTTTTCACACATTTTGAATTCGGCAACTAAACCTGCGTGGTATCCTACTTCCGGACGTAAATCATATACCGGAGCAGCACCTGTAGCTAGCCAACCGTAGTTAGCACCCGCTTTAACTCCGAATTTTACAGCTTTTGATTCTTGTGCATTTGCGAAAGCAAATGATAATACGGTTACAACCGCTAAAACAACTTTTTTCATGTTTAATTTTGTTAAATTTGAGTTTGCAAATTTAGCCTATACATTCGGAAACCCTCGTGTTTATTGGGTTTTTAACATTTTGGTTTAAATTTCTGACTGGCAGTGTTTTATGAGGGAAACAGGGCTTTGTTTTGGAAACTGTTAGAAAAGTATTATGTTTTTTAGGGTTAATTTTAGTCTGAAATGAACGATTTAGTAAAGTTTAAGTTAAGTTTCTGAATCCAAGTAAAAAAGTTATTATTTTAGCCCGCTGCCAAAAATGTTATAGCATTCATGAGGACGAGAAAACAAAAAATATTCTTAGGTATAAAAATAGTAGTTGCCTTAATGGTGTTTGCTGTTATTGGGATTTTTAGTTTTAGAGAAGTGCTTTTGCAACAAATTATTGCAAAAACAGCTCATAAAATGGAAGTGGAGTATGATAGTCGTTTTGTAGTTAAAGAAGCTGCTTTCGATGGACTTTCTGGTGTTCATTTTACTGATGTGACTTTGGTTCCTAATCATGCCGATACGCTTTTTAATATTCATAAAATCAAGACTTCTGTTAATCCTTGGAAATTATTAGTAGGAGATGTCCAATTGGGAACTTTGGAAATCAAAAATGGATATATCCAATTGACCAAAAAAGGTAAGGTTAAGAATTTTGAAGCTTTTTTAAAAAGAAATAAAGACGAAGAAAAGTCAACTGATAAAAGAGATTATGCGGCTTTTGCCTACCGAATTATTTCCAGAGTTTTGAATCTTATTCCGACGGATATGAATGTTGAGAATTTAGCCTTTAAACTCGACGACAACGGAAAAAAAGCTAGAATTGATATTCAGAAATTAGTATTGGCTAATAAAGAACTGGAAACTTCTATTAATGTTAAAACAAATACTTTTGCACAACGATGGAAAATAAAAGGTTTTGCCGATCCAAGGAATAAAAAAGCAGATATCCGTTTCTTTAATATTGATACAGGTGCTATCAAAGTACCTTATTTTGACGAACGCTACAATCTCATTTCTAGTTTTGATTCTATTCGTTTAAATGTGGACAATATTGATAAAAGCATGGGGGAACTCCATATTGATGGTTTTGCCTCGATAGCCAATTTGAAAATTAATCATGCCCGAATTGCACTAAAGGATGTTTTAATCAAAAATGCCCGTTTTGATTATCGTCTGCTTTTAGGTTCTGATTTTATCGCAGTAGATAGTAGTTCGACGGTACAATTCAATAAGGTGAAATTTCATCCTTATCTGGCTTATGAAACGGAGGAAGATACCATTTATAAACTCAAAATCAATATCCCAAAAACAAAAGCTCAGGATTTTATCATTTCGCTTCCTGAGGGTTTGTTTACCCATTTTCAAGGAATGGAAGCCGAAGGAACTTTTGATTATAATTTAGACTTTGAGTACAATAAAAATAAGCCTAATGCTTTGGTTTTTAATAGTAATCTAAGAAAAGAAAACCTTAGAATTACAAAATATGGAGAAGCCAATTTGAACAAACTCAATGGCGAATTCATCTATCGTGCCATAATTAATGGGCTTTTGCAACGTCCTGTTTTAGTTGGGGCAGCCAATGTGAATTATACACCACTCGACCAAATTTCACCTTATTTACAAAAATGTGTGTTGACTACTGAAGATCCTTCGTTCTTTAATCATCATGGTTTTATAAACGAAGCTTTTAAGCAGTCTATTGTTAAGAATATTAGAACCAAGAAGTTCTCAAGAGGGGCGAGTACCATTAGCATGCAATTAATCAAGAATGTTTTTCTAACCCGAGAGAAAACTTTGTCCAGAAAATTAGAAGAAATTCTATTGGTTTACATCTTGGAAAATAACCGAATTGTAAGCAAAGAACGCATGCTGGAAGTGTATTTTAATATTATCGAATGGGGGCCAGATGTTTACGGAATTGGAGAAGCAGCACAATATTATTTCCAGAAAACACCAGCCGATTTGACTTTTAACGAATGTTTGTTTTTAGCGCGGGTGATTCCAAGTCCGAAGAAGTTTATGTATCAGTTTAATGACGAAGGTATTTTGAAAGAATCGGCTATGAAGCAAGTTTCTTTTTTAACTAATTTAATGATAAGAAGAGGATTGCTTACCGTGGATGATACAATTTATAAAAAACAACAAACGGTCTTAACAGGACCTGCTAAATCTTTACTTCGTATTAAAGAAAAAGATACTACAGTGGTAGATTCTTTGAAAATGAATGATGAATTTGAGTTTTAGTTTTAGTTTAAATACTAAGGAGTTAAAGTTGAAAGTCTTATTGATAAAAAACCATTAAGAAATTTTGGTTATTAAGGTTTAACTTAATGAAGCTTAACTTCTTAATGGTTTATTTAAAACATACTTTAGTGTTCTTTGCGAAAAACTTAAAAAAACTTTGCGGTTAAATAATCACGGTGCAGGATCAGGAATTACAGCGTGAACTGCATTGATTTCTGTGATAATTTCGTCGGATAAAACAAGATCAATAGAACTAATATTTTCTTTTAATTGTTCCAAAGTAGTCGCTCCAATAATATTACTTGTTACAAAAGCTTGTTGGTTTACAAAAGCTAAAGCCATTTGTGCTAATGAAATCCCGTGTTTTTTAGCGATTTCACTGTAACGTTGTGTTGCTTCTGTGCATTGTGCACTGTTGTATCTTGAAAATTGAGGGAATAATTTAATTCGGGCATTTGGATGACTTTCGCCTGTTAAAAATTTCCCTGAAAGCACACCAAAAGCTAAAGGAGAATAAGCAAACAAACCTACTTTTTCTCGCATACAAACTTCAGCAGAACCTACTTCAAACTGGCGGTTTAATAATGAATACGGATTTTGAATTGTACTGATTCTAGGTAGATTGTTGTATTTGCTTTCTTCCAGAAAACGCATAATTCCCCAAGGTGTTTCATTAGAAAGTCCGATATGTTTGATTTTACCAGCTTTGATAAAACCTTCTAAGGTTTCTAATACTTCGCGAATGTTGTCTTCCCAACCATCTTCCTGATTTTCAAAACCTCGTTTGCCAAAGAAATTGGTTTTGCGTTCCGGCCAGTGGAGTTGGTATAAATCGATATAATCGGTTTGTAAGCGCTGTAAACTTTGATCTAAAGCAAATTTCATACTGGCTGGAGAAAAATCATTTTTTTCGCGCATATAAGTAAAATTCGGATTCGGACCTGCAATTTTGGTAGCCAAAACGATTTCTTCACGTTTTCCGGTTTTTTTAAACCAGCTTCCCAGGATTTTCTCGGTACTTCCATAAGTTTCCTGTCGTGCCGGAACCGAATACATTTCGGCAGTGTCAAAAAAGTTAACGCCATTGGCAACAGCATAATCCATTTGAGCATGACCATCAGCTTCCGAATTTTGTTGGCCAAAAGTCATAGTGCCCAGACATATTTTACTCACTTTTATGTTGGTATTCGGTAATGTAGTATATTTCATTTTTTAAATCTGAAGTGTTTTGTCAGTCTGAGCTTGTCGAAGACTTCGTTCTTAATTGCACTTCGACAAGCTCAGTGTGACTACATATAATATATTAATATGCTTTAGTTGATTTCGTTCAACATTTCAGCAATTTCATCCAGTTTAGGTGTCAAGATGATTTCAATTCTACGATTTTTAGCTTTTCCTTCAGCTGTTTCATTAGTGGCTAGTGGTGAGAATTCTCCTCTTCCGGCTGCCGTTAAACTCTTTTTGTTAATGGCTTTGTTTTCGCTCAAAATACCTACAATGGCAGTAGCTCTTTTAGTGGATAAATCCCAATTGTCAGTAATTGGTCCTGAACCACCGTAAGGATCATTGTCGGTATGGCCTTCAATAAGAACGGCAATATCTGGGTTTTCACCTAATACTTTTCCTAGTTCCACAACTGCTTTTTTACCTTCAGAACTTACTGCCCAGCTCCCTGAGTTGAAAAGTAATTTGTTTTCCATTGATACATATACTTTTCCGTTTTTTTGTTCAACTGTTAATCCTTTACCTTCAAACCCATTTAAGGCTTTTGATAAGGTTTCTTTTAATTTTCGCATCGTTGCTTCTTTGGCAGCAATCATGTCTTCTAATTCTTTTAAACGTTGAGCGCTTTTGCTTAAACGTTCCTGTTCGATAGATAAAGCTTTTTGTTTGGCTTCTAATTCTGCTAATAAATCACGATTTTTTTTCAAATTAGCTTGCAATGCATCGTTACTGTTTTTTTCTAATGCATTATAGGAATCCTGTAATCGGGCAATTTTATCTTCGAGGGCTTTTTTATCGGCAGTCAATTTATCACGCTCTGATTTAATTTTGTTTAATTCATTTTTTAAAGCATCTCGGTCTAATTCCAACTGACTTTTAGCTTTTAGTAAAGCTTCGTTTTCATCAGTTAAACTTCTGTTTTCTTTTTTTAATTCAGTGAATTTGTTTTCTAAGTCGTTGTAGATTTTTTTAGAAACACATGAAGTTGAAAGTGCCAGAACTAAAAGTCCTAAGGAGATTTTTTTTGTCATTTTATTGTTGTTTTATTAGGGCTGTTTTCTCTTATATTTTTATTATTCTATATCTACTAGAACGGGGCAATGGTCAGAATGTTTTGCTTCGGGCAAAATAAGTGCCTTTTTGATTTTGTCTTTCAAAGGTTCGCTAACCAGACAATAATCAATACGCCATCCTTTATTGTCTGTTCTTGCTGTTTTGACACGAACTGTCCACCAGGAATAATTTCCGGGCTCTTTGTTCAAAAATCGGAAACTGTCAATAAATCCATTTTTCAGAAAAGCATCCAGCCAAGCACGTTCTTCAGGAAGAAAACCGGAAACTTTAGCATTTCTTATAGGGTCATGAATATCTATAGCTTCGTGACAAATATTGTAATCACCACAGATAATGAGATTGGGAATTTCCTTTTTTAAATCATTGATATAATTTTGGAAATCGTCCATATACATGAATTTATGATTGAGTCTTTCGATGTTGGTTCCTGAAGGTAAATACAAACTCATTACCGAAAAATCCTCAAAATCGACACGAATATTTCGTCCTTCGTGATCCATGTGCTCAATTCCCGTGCCATAAACTACATTTTTTGGTTTTGTTTTGGATAAAATGGCAACACCACTATAGCCTTTTTTGGTTGCAGGAAACCAATAGTGATAAGGGTAACCCGCCATCTTTACCTACGAATCCATCAGGGCTAAAGCCAACAGGAAGATCGTCGTGTAGACAAAGCCCTGTCCGCTCTACTTCTACCTCATTAACGAAAGAGTAATAAGACCTAGCCATAGGCTCGT
>JALRGZ010000297.1 GCA_023253295.1 Flavobacterium sp. | reverse complement strand
AGGAACGGCAGGTAAACCTTCTTTATTGATGAAATTAGATTGAGCGGCTTCATTCCATCCAAAACGAACCGATTTTGGTTCTGTAACCTCAGGAGCGGAAACAATGACGGTATTGCCTTTTATTTGTGCTTTAGCGGCTACATATTTTCCATCAGATCCTGCAATGCGAAACCAAGTTAAGGGTTTTCCTTCGCGACTTGTTAATCCGCTTCCTGTATTACTAAAACGAACTTCAATACTGTTGTTTACAATTTTCATTTTTTGAAACACTGGACCGGAACAAACTACGTTTTTTAAACCATACGCTTTATTAGCGGCAATAAGGCTCAATCTGCGGCCTACTTCCCATTTGTAACCCGGATGCAATTCGGTAATAGTGTCATTGAGGTCGGTTATGGTGGCTAAAGCTGTGTTTTTTAATTTTAAGTTTAATGCTTGAGCTTCCCAAAATTTAGGCAACGTTTCAGTATCTAAAGGTTTGTCTTTGGATGATGAATAATTAAAAGGGGCAATTTGAACAAAGTAAAATGAGAGGTTTTTATCATTCCAATTGTTGCGCCAACTTTCAATTAGGGTTTTTAATTTAAAAGCATAACTAATATTTTCGCCTAAAAAGCAATTGGATTCTCCCTGGTACCATAAAATTCCTTTGATACTGTAAGGGATTAAAGGTTGAATCATAGATTCGTAGAATTTTCCTGATTCGCCAGCGTCAGTACTTAATTTAGCTAGCATTTTTCCGTTTTTTAATTTTGGTTGGAAATCTAATTTAGAGGATTCAATCCAAGGTTCAATTCGGCTTCCGGGAATTGCTGCCGAAATCATTCCGATAGGGACATGTAATTTGGCGTATAAATCTTTGGCGAAATAATATCCCACAGCCGAAAAATCAACCAGAGAACGTCCCATTGCTGCATCCCAGCCTAAATGTTCAGAGTCAGGATTCATGTATTTTCTTCGGTCAAGGAAAATTCGAATATTAGTGTTATTGGCTTTGGTTAAATCGTCTTCCGGTGGATGATAACCTTTGGTTTTGGTCTCGTAGTTGCTGTATTTGCGCATGGCATATTCCATATTGGATTGTCCGGAACAAAGCCATACTTCGCCAATCAGGATGTTTTTTAAAACTATAGTATTGGTTCCCTTGATAGTCATTTCCTGAGGGGTAAAGGAAGCTTTCATCGCTTTTAATTTTACCATCCAATTTCCCGATTTATCGGCAATGGTATTTTTATTTTGCCCTGCAAAAGTTACTGTGATTTTCTCTCCCGGAGCTGCTGTTCCCCAAACCGGAACTGCTTTTTTTTGTTGCAAAACCATATTGTGCCCTAAAATTTTTGGAAGTGTGATAGAGGCAAAAATTGGTGATGAAAATAGGATTATTGTACTAAAAGTAAGTAAGAGGAGTTTTTTAGTATTCATAATTTGTTTATTGGGAAATGAGTTTCGTTTTTTTTAACTCATAAATAATGCCATTTTAAGTGCAATTATTAAATAAAAGTAATAACTACACTTAAAAAGGCATTTAATGTAAACTTATGAAAGTATACTAATTATTTATTCCATATTTCCCAGGCTTTTTCTGCTTGAAAAATAAGCATATCCAAGCCGTTTTTTATTTGAGCGCCTTTCGCTTTGGCATTCTTTAAAAATTGGGTTTCTGCCGGATTGTAAATCAAATCGTAGGCAATATGATTTTCTGTAAAGAATTCGTAAGGAATATCAGGACAGGCTTCGATATTAGGGCTAGTTCCAATTGGAGTCGAATTAATAACGATTTGGTATTCCTGAAATGTATCGGCATTAAGCTGAGTGTAATCAATTGCTTTTTCAGAAGTATTTCTCGAAACAAAAGTATATTCGATACCTAATTCTTCTAAGGCAAAAGCAACCCCTTTAGAAGCGCCTCCTGTTCCCAGAATTAATGCTTTTTTATGATGTGATTGCAATAAAGGTTTTAAGGATTTTAAAAAACCAAAATAATCGGTGTTGTAGCCTTTTAAATTTCCTTTTTTGGTGAACTTAATGGTGTTTACTGCACCAATTTTAGCTGCTTTTTTAGAAAGTTTGTCTAAAAAAGGAATTACTTCTTCTTTATAAGGAATAGTAACATTTAAACCGCTTAAATTTTCTGTGTTTTTAATGATTTCAGGAAATCCGGAGATTTCCTGAATGTCAAAATTTTCGTAAGTGTAACCTTGGTATTTTTCTTTTTCGAATTTAGTTGTAAAATGTCCTTTAGAAAAGGAATAACTAATATTGCGCCCTAGTAACCCAAAGCGCTTTCTTGAATTTAGGGTCATTATTGTTTATTGTGTTTTTCAATATAGTTCTGTACCATTTTTTTCTCCCAAACTACTGGGAACAAATCTTCGATTATAATATAGTTGTCAAAATTCAATCGAAGCGCATTGCTTAAATGAATTTTAGCTTTTCTATCATCGTGAATCATAAAATAAAGACCAGCGATACGGTATTCAATTTCGTTTTCTTCCGGATAATAATCTGCAGCTTGTAATAAGGTATGAATAGCAGTTTCGAACTCACCTAAAAACTGTAAAATATCAACCCAGAATAACCAGGTGTCCAATTCGGTATCGCCAAACTCAACTGCTTTTCTGTATCCAAATTCAGCTTCTTCAAAAAAGTTCATTTGTTTGTTGATCGTTGCATATCTTTTCCAATACAAACGATTTTGGTTGTCGATAGCTAAGGCTTTGTTGACGAAAAACAAGGCTTTTTGATAGTTTAGTTCATTCAAATATAAATCGGTAATAGCAATCCATCCTTTGTCTAAAAGAGGGTCTTCATGTACCGTTTCGTTATAGAATTTAAGTGCTAAAGCTTTGTTGCCTAATTTTTCGTGACATTTACCTATTCGAAGTAAAGCATATGAAGTGGCATCGTCTAATTCGATGGTTCTGTTATAATTTTCAATCGCTTCGTCATATTTTTCAATACGTTCTAACGCTTTGGCTTTTTCCATAAAAGCACCAAGAAATTCATCGTCTATAAGGGTAGCATAATCAAATGCACGAATGGCATTTTCATATTCTTTTAGCCCATAATGCAATCTGCCTTTTTGATGCCAGGCAATTTCACTATAAGGGTTTCTTTCGATGTAGTTGTCTAAGTAAGTTATCGCTTCCTGATTTTGGTCTAAAAACTCAAAGCAATATACTACATTGTATAAGGCAGACTGGTCTTCGATATCTTCTTCCAGACATTTGATAAAAC
The DNA here is from genome assembly GCA_023253295.1 of Flavobacterium sp. GTDB lineage: Bacteria > Bacteroidota > Bacteroidia > Flavobacteriales > Flavobacteriaceae > Flavobacterium. The sequence goes on along the minus strand of JALRGZ010000297.1, from coordinate 12,085 downwards.
TCTCTTTGGCCAATTCCAGATTGTCCATGAATAAGTATTCCATTCCAATTAAATTATACACATCGGCATAATCATCGGTGTACTGTAAAGCAATTTTTAAAAATTCAACGGCTTTTTCATGCTGATCTCTTTTTGAGCAGATATTTGCCTTTTGAATATAAATTTCTTCATTGTGCGGTTCAATGGCATATAGCTCGTTGAGTAATTTCTCAGCTACATCCAGTTTGTCATCATAAACTAGCATTTCAACTTGAACTAGTTTTAAGCCTGTAGACTTAGGGTGTTGATCTAGTGCTAATTTAAGCGCTTTTTTCGCTAAAGTGGCCTTACCTGTATCGAGATAGTGAAGTATGATTTCTTCAAATTCTTCAGAGTCAAAAAAAAGCACTTTGTTGGTTTTCAACATAGACTCAAATTTGGATAGAGATAAGTTATAATCTTCTTCTTCTTCGCTTAGTTGCATACTTTCTGTTTTTAGAATTTGGCCTAGCTTAAAGTTAGGCATCCTTTATCTTGTTTTCGAAGAAAAAAATGAATTATTGTGAACAATTTAATTAACAAAATGGGGCTGAGTTAATTGATGTATTTTCTATTTTTTTAGTGAAGCCATAACTTCATCCATTACTTCTAGTATTATAGCACATCCTTCACGTATTTCTTCGTTAGAAATGGTTAAAGGAGGTGTAATTCTGATGGCGCATCCTTCAAAAAGGAGCCAGAATAATATAAGCCCTTTGTCTTGACATTTTAATATCACTTCATTCGTGATTTCTGCATCTGCGGTCATGGCAGCAAGCATTAATCCTTTTCCTCTAACTTCTTGTATCAAAGGGTGTACCAAAAGTGATCTGAAGAGTTTTTCTTTTTCTAAAGTCTCTTCCATCAAATTGGTTTCAGTTAATTCTTTCAATGTGGCCAGGCAGGCTGCCGCAATGACAGGGTGTCCGCCAAAGGTGGTGATATGTCCTAATTTTGGATTTTCGGTTAATAAATCCATCATTGCCGATGAAGCGGTAAAGGCGCCAACAGGCATTCCACCTCCCATTCCTTTTCCCATAGCTACGATATCAGGAACTATATCATAATTTTGAAATCCAAATAATTTACCTGTTCTTCCAAAACCAGGCTGGATTTCGTCCAAAATCAGTAAAGCACCAACTTCGGTACAACGGGCACGAACTTTTTTTAAGTAATCGTTTTGTGGCTCGATAAAACCAGCACCACCTTGAATAGTTTCCAGTAAAACACCTGCCGTTTTGGTTGTGATTTTTTCTAAATCGGCTTCATTGTTAAAAGTAATGAAATCAACATCCGGAATTAATGGACGAAAAGCTTGTTTGCGTTCTTCGAATCCCATAACACTCATGGAACCCATAGTGTTTCCGTGATAAGCATTATAGCAGGAAATCCATTGGCTTCTTCCGGTTACTCTTCTGGCTAATTTTAAAGAGCCTTCAATTGCTTCTGTTCCTGAATTTACTAAATAGGTTTTGTCTAAAGGTGCAGGCAGGAGCGAAGCCATCATTTTGCAATATTCTACAGCCGGGCTTTGCGAATATTCGCCATATACCATAACGTGTGAATATTTGTCTAATTGGTCTTTAATTGCTTGGTTGACTCTTGGAGGCTGATGTCCTAAGGTACAAGCAGAAACTCCGGCAACAAAATCCAGATATTTTTTATTATTAGTGTCGTAGATATATGAACCTATGGCATGTGAAACTTCCATTCCTAAAGGGTAAGGAGAAGTTTGTGCTTGGTATTTTATAAAATCGCTATTCACTTTTGTAATTTTTTATTGCAAATTGCTTTTTGTTTGGGGACACTGATTTAAGAAATTTTGAGAAATTAATATTAATTTAATTTGTCTTCTGCTTTCTGTAATCTGAGACTGAAAACTGCTTACTTTGTTTTTTTCTTCTGTTTATCGTAATTCAATGTTTCTTTCCTGATTTTCATAGGAATATTTTTCTTGGCAGCATCTTTTTGTGTCTCTTCTATCATTTTGTCATTGTATTGATTTTCCTCTTCCGGGAAGATATCGTCTTTGGACTTTATTTTTTCATCAGCTCGCCATTTGAAACCTCTAAATTTTCTATCGTGTTCGTCTAGTTCTTCTTCAGGATAAATATCGCCATCGACTTGTTGAAAAAACGTAATAGTTTCTATAGTATTTTTGTCAAAAAGAATATTGATTTTACTACTTACATTTTTGTTGATTCCAATAAGATCTTTTTCGTCATTGCGCATGTAGTAAATCACTTCGGTGTTTTTTACGATATCAACATCATGAAGTTTACCTTCTTCAAATTTCCCAAAGAGGTTCATTCCTTTAATTTGATTGTAACCAGTGCCTAAGGTGTCTTTAGAGATGATGAAAGTATTATTGAGTACTTTGAGAGAATCGAGTTTTTGAGTTTTTTTATCACCTATAAGATGCATAATGTCGCCGGTAATTTGGCTTTCACCATTCCAAAGAATTGGATTTCCAATAAGCTTGGTTAATGCTGTTTTGGTGCTGGAATGAATCGAGTCACATTTTCCACTCATATCAGTTTTGTAAAAACGGACATTATTAAAAGCACGAATAATTCGGTCTCCTTCTTTTCCAGTAACCATTAATTTCTTTCCATGGATGTAAACCGAATCATTTTCTACAAGATTAATAGCAACAGCTCGTTTAGTTACATACATAGAGTCTTTTTTCTGAAATATTTCGGCATAATGTCCTTTTACGATTCCTTTGTTGATAGAGTCTGTAATTTTTACATTTCGGGTAGCCGAAGCGAATTCTTTATTTCTGTCATAGTATAGACTATCACCTTCAATGAGTCGATCATCGTATTTGATGTAGGATTTTCGGAGAAAATGAGCTAGGTTTTTCTTAGTATCATAAAACCCTTTTTCGGTATAGATATAATTGTTTTTACTGGTAATTGTCGAAGGTCCGAATAAGTAGGAGTGACCTGAATTGCTGTAGTAGTCCAAATGATTGGACTTTATTACATATTTTGGATTGGTAATGGTAACAGCAGTTAAAAATTGGAATTTTTTTTCGGCTACAAAATATTTCCCAGAGTTACTTTCTAAGGTGTTATCATTGTTAGTAATTATTCCTTTGGTGTTATAAAAAGCTTCCTGAGTATTGCGATCAAAATAAATAGTGTCTGTTTTTAAGGTGCTTTGAGGTGAACTTAAAACAGCGTCTCCAGTAGCGAATGCTTTTTTTACATTACCATTGTATTCAGCATATTTACTGTTTAAATAAAGGGTATCACCTTGAACTAATTGTACGTTTCCAAAAGCTTTGATGTAGTTTTCTTTTTGAAAATAATAGGCTTTATTGCAGGTTAAAACCGCACCATCATGGTTTACAACTACATTTCCAGTTAGTAAAAAAGCATCTGGCATTTCGGCTTGATTGACATCGGCGAAATCCGAATGTTCGATAATTATTTTTTTAGGTGTTTGTGCGTTTACTTTTATTGAAGTAATTAAAAACAAACTAAAACAGATGAAAAATAGCGATTTATTCAAGGGTGTATATTTTTGTCAAATTTATGAAAAAGGAAACAATCCCAATAAATATTACTATTTATTTATGATTTTGAAAAGATTGTTGTGTTAATGAAATTGTTGTATTTGTATCTAAATAATAATGCCGACGAGTACAATTGTATGTATACGTCGGCATTATTGAATTTGTTATGAAAAAGAAACTAATATTTCTTTATAAATGAATTTTTATAATTCTCGTTTACATTTCCCCAGTTAATCACATTAAAAAAGGAATTGATGTAAGTACCTCTTCGGTATTGATATCCTAAATAATAAGCGTGTTCCCAAAGGTCTAAGGCTAGGATAGGAGTTCCCGGAACCGCCGCATTTTTCATTAAAGGATTATCTTGGTTTTGAGAACTTGTAATTTTTAGTTTTCCTGCTTTATCAACGATTAACCAAACCCAAGCAGAGCCAAATTGCAAACTTGCCTCTTGGATAAAAGCGGTTTTAAATTCGTTAAAAGAACCAAAGTCTCTATTGATTACTGCTGCAATAGTATCTTTAGGTGTTCCGCCGGCATTAGGAGCCATTGATTTAAAATAAAGGGAGTGATTGTAAAAACCTCCGGCATTATTACGTAATTCACTATCATTAACATCTAGTTTAGCCAAGATGTTTTCTATAGACATATTTTCGTATTCTGTTCCTTCTATTGCGGTATTCAGATTATTTGTATAAGATAAATAATGCTTAGAATAATGAACTTCTAAAGTTAAAGGTGAAACAGTAGGAGCTAAAGCATCATAAGGATAAGGAAGTTTGTCTAATAAGAAAGATCCTGGATTTGCTTTTACATCATCTGGAAAACCAATAGTTACTTTTTCCTGAGCTGTTGGAAGTGGAACTTCTACAACTTCAGTTAGTTTTTTGTTATTGCAAGATGTCAAAAAACTAAAAATAATTAGTGGAGTTATAATTAAGGAAAACTTTTTCATGAATGTATTATTTGCAAAGAGAATTAATGATTTCAATATAGTTTTCTTTGGCTTCCTCAGCAGAAAGATGGCTAATTTGCATCCAAGCATTTGTTTTAAAAGCATCTCTTAAATGAAAATTAGAGGTCTGTCTTATTTCCATAGTGCCTATTGTAGCTTGTTTGTAAAAAGCATAAAGTCTTAGCTGAACATCTTGTGGTAAAGATGCTTGAGTCATTTTTGAAGCTATTTCTACTGCTTCGTTAAACCTAGTATCTAAGTCTTTTTGAGTCATTATTATTTAGTTGCAATAATTGTCTTACCACCAATTGCTTTCTGATTAAGTACTACATTGATTGGAGTACCTAAAGGTAAAAATAAATCTACTCTTGAACCAAATTTAATAAATCCAGCATCAGTTCCTTGTACCACTTGCATACCTTCCTCAGCGTAGTTTACAATTCGACGAGCTAAGGCACCGGCAATTTGACGATATAAAACAGCGCCAAAAGTTTTGTTTTCTACAACAATTGTGGTTCTTTCATTTTCTTCACTCGCTTTTGGGTGCCAAGCTACTAAGAATTTTCCTGGGTGGTATTTGCTGAATTTAATGATTCCGCTCATTGCATATCTAGTAACGTGAACGTTGATAGGAGACATAAAAATAGATACTTGCAGACGTTTGTCTTTAAAATATTCACCTTCGTATACTTCTTCGATTACCACAACTTTTCCGTCAACTGGCGCTAAAATTTGATTTTCGTTTACGATTAGAGTTCTTTTCGGGTTTCTAAAGAATTGTAAAATGATTATTAAAATCAGAAAGGCAAAGATTTGTAATCCTTTTTTAAGCCAGAATATATCAATAAAGTTATCTGAAATTAATAAAACAGAAGCTGTGAAAATAATAGCTAATAAAATGCTTTTGGTTCCTTCTTTATGAAACATAATTTAAAATTTGATAAAATAAAAATATAATTGGTGCTACAAATATAACACTATCTAGTCTATCTAGTACACCTCCGTGTCCAGGCATGATGTTTCCACTGTCTTTTACACCTGCGATTCGTTTAAATTTAGATTCGATTAAATCGCCTATGGTTCCAAAAACACCAACAATAGTTGCAATTGAAGTCCAAATTAATATTGATTGTCTACTGAATTCAGCTTTAGGACTGATGTAAAATTTAGAAATTAAATAACCTGCAACAATAGCAAAAACAATTCCTCCTATAAAACCTTCTATTGTTTTTTTTGGTGAAATGCGTTCTAGTAGTTTGTGTTTGCCAATGGATTTCCCAACGATATAAGCAAAAGTATCATTGGTCCAAATTAAAAGGAAAAGTCCAATGATGATTTTTGGGTTGTAATCTTTGATACCAAATGAAATTTTAGTGATGAAAATAAAAGGTAGGGTAACGTAACCAAATAAGTAAAGGTATTTAGATGAAGTGCTAATTTTTTGTACGTTATCGTAAAATAAAAAAAGAATACACTTTACTGATACAACTAACGTAGTTGCCAGTAAAATAATATTAAGTTGCTGAATATTGACAGTGATCTCAATATTAGTTCCCAGATATTCATTGATAGTAGTCGTCGTAAATTTGTTATAGTGACTAATTAGGGTTATTGTTGTATATATCAAAGAAGCTGCAATTAACGGAAGTGTTTTATTTACTTGCGTTAGGTTGCAAAATTCATATACTGCAATAAGTAAAAAAATACCGAAAAGAATAAAAAAACTTTCGGTTGAGAATAATATAGAAGCTAATAGTAATATTATGTAGATAGCGCCTGATATTGATCTTTTTAGGGTTTCATTCATTTTAAAGATCTTCTAAAAGCAGTAAATAAAGATTTTTAGCAGAACTGCCGTATTGAGTAAAGTCTTCTTCTTTCGCTTTTTCAAAATATTTTATAGCGGTGATATTGGTAGGATAATCTCTTTCGTATTTCTTTTTTATAGCGCTAAGACCATCACTTTTCATAGCCAGAATTTGACTAGTTGTGGCAAGAACTACAATGTTTGTAGGTAATTCATTTGGTTTGTGTTGTTTGATTTGCTTTGATGAAAATAAGATAGAGCCTTCTTCTGCAATTAGATTTTCGCAACTAGATAATAAAAATTTAGGTCTGGAAGGATTAGTGTAAGAAAGTTTATTTTCGTCTAAAAGTCCAAATAATTTAGGGTCGTAGCAAAGAACTTCACTCTCAAACCAATCGTTTTCTTCTAAAATGTTTTCAAATTGATCTTTTACTTCTTGATTGTTCTCACAGTATAAAAATTTACCCCCGTTTTTTTTAAAATTATAGATAAATCGTTCGTCAACAGAAATGTTGTTTTCGGGAAAGAAATTATTAGTTTGGCTTTCCTTTTCTTCATCTGATGGCGAAATACTAGATCCAAAAAGTTTTCTAAAAAGACTCATATATTCTAAGGTACTTGATATATTATTTGTAACCGTCCAAAGATAAAAAAATCTTAATTCAAAACGAGGTTTTGAATTAAGATTTTAAATAATTTATATTAATTACCTTATTAAGAGACAGTTTCTTCTAAGTTTTTGTCAAAACTTCTTTTTCCAAAAATAGTCTCTAAATCGTCTTTGAAAATAACTTCTTTTTCTATAAGAATATCAGCAAGTTGATGCAATTTGTCTTTGTTTTCTTCTAATATTTGAATAGCTCTTTTGTATTGACTTTCAATAAGTAAGGAGATTTCTTTGTCAATTATTTGAGCTGTTTCGTCAGAGTAAGGTTTAGAGAAATTGTACTCAGCTTGACCTGTAGAATCGTAATAAGTTACGTTTCCTATTTTATCATTTAAACCGTAAATGGTTACCATAGCGCGTGCTTGACGAGTTACTTTTTCTAAATCGCTTAAAGCTCCGGTTGATATTTTATTGAAGGTTACTTTTTCGGCAGCACGACCACCCATTGTAGCACACATTTCGTCTAACATTTGGTCTGTACGAACAATTTGACGTTCTTCTGGTAAGTACCAAGCAGCACCTAAACTCTGTCCGCGAGGTACAATGGTCACTTTGATAAGAGGAGCTGCATGTTCCAGCATCCAGCTAACAGTAGCATGGCCTGCTTCATGTATAGCGATTGCTTTTTTCTCTTCAGGAGTGATGATTTTGTTTTTCTTTTCTAAACCACCAACGATTCTGTCTACAGCATCAAGGAAATCTTGTTTGTCAACAGCGGTTTTGTTATTTCGAGCCGCTATTAAAGCTGCTTCATTGCATACGTTAGCAATATCAGCTCCAGAGAATCCAGGAGTTTGTTTGGCTAAAAAGTCTAAATCTAAACCTTCAACTTTTTTCAAAGGAGCAAGGTGTACTTTGAAAATTTCTGCGCGTTCACGAACGTCTGGTAGGTCAACGAATATTTGTCTGTCAAAACGTCCGGCACGCATTAAAGCTTTGTCTAATACATCGGCTCTGTTAGTGGCAGCCAAAACAATTACGTTAGAGTTAGAGCCAAAACCATCCATTTCAGTTAATAGCTGGTTTAGGGTGTTTTCTCTTTCGTCGTTTCCTCCAGAGAAGTTGTTTTTTCCTCTGGCTCTACCTACTGCGTCAATCTCATCAATGAAAATAATAGCAGGAGATTTTTCTTTAGCTTGTTTGAATAAATCGCGTACTCTGGAAGCACCAACTCCTACAAACATTTCTACGAAATCAGAACCAGATAAAGAGAAAAATGGAACTTGTGCTTCTCCAGCTACTGCTTTTGCTAATAAGGTTTTACCAGTTCCGGGAGGGCCTACAAGTAGTGCTCCTTTTGGGATTTTACCTCCAAGATTAGTGAATTTTTCAGGGTTTTTTAAGAATTCAACAATCTCTTGTATTTCTTCTTTTGCTCCTTCAAGTCCGGCTACATCTTTAAAAGTAGTTTTTACATCAGTTTTTTCATCAAAAAGTTTGGCTTTAGATTTTCCAATATTGAAAATTTGTCCACCACCTCCAGCTCCACCACCAGACATCTTACGCATGATAAAAATCCATACAGCGATAATGATAATTACAGGAAGTAAACTAATGATGATGTCTGACCAATTGCTTTTTGGGAGGAAATTAAACTCTTTAAGTTTTCCTTCATCAACTGCTTTTTCTAATTTAGTTTGGAATATTTGGTCGTTACCAATTTCAAAAGTGTATTGAGGTCCTTTGTTAGGTCGATCAAAGATATCTTTAGCTACTCTTTGGTGTTCTTTGTCTTTTAAGGCTTCAGGTTTTAGAAAAACTTCTGCTTCAGATTTGTTATAAACAATAACTTTTTCAATTTGCCCTTTTTCCAGATAGGTGTTGAATTTTGAAGAAGTTAATTGAGCTGGTTCTTGTAGACTGGAGCTACCAGTTACAAAACTTATAAATAAGAAAATAAGTAAAATGGCAGTGTAAACTAACCAAGGACTTATTCTAAATTTATTAGGATTAGGATTGTTATCTTTTGCCATTATTTTTTATCTTTCTTTATTAGTATTTGTTTGCAATTGTAGTGATTTTCGCATCTCCCCACAAACTTTCTATGTTGTAATATTCTCTAATTTGTTTTTGAAAAACATGAACTACTATATTTACATAGTCCATAAGAACCCATTCGGCATTGTCAGTTCCTTCAACATGCCAAGGTTTGTCTTTGATTTCTTTAGAAACAATTTTTTGAATGGAGTTAACAATTGCGTTAACTTGGGTGTTTGAATTTCCGTTGCAGATAACAAAATAGTCGCAAACAGCGCTATCTATTTCTCTAAGATCGAGAATATCTATATCATTTCCTTTTACTTCTTCTATTCCTTTGATAATGTTAGCTAATAGTGCATCATTATTTACAGTCTTTTTTGCCATGAATTGTTTTTATAATAAGTTTGTAAAGTTACCATTTTTTGTCATTATTTTTGAACCTTAACATAATATTAAAAATTGTTACAAAAATAAAAGTACAATGAAACTTATCAAACTCGATGCCATAGATTCTACAAATGATTTTCTGAAAGCCTTGTCTGCTTCTCAGGAATTAGAAAATTTTACAGTAGTTACTGCAGAAAATCAAACCAAAGGAAGAGGGCAAATGGGGGCGGTTTGGAATTCTGAAAAGTCTAAGAATTTGATAATGAGTGTTTTTGTTAAAGGGTTGCTTGTTGGAGTTGAGGAGATTTATCAGCTAAATATAGCTACTGCTTTAGCTTTATTACAGGTTTTGAAAGGTTTAGGTATTAAAAATCTTAGTATTAAATGGCCTAACGACATTATGTCAGCCAACTATAAATTAGCTGGCATATTAATTGAAAATAGTTTAAAAAGTGATGGTACTATTTCTTCTATTATAGGGATAGGTTTGAATGTAAATCAAACTAATTTCGAAAATTTACCCAAAGCTTCTTCAATGGCAGTTGTTTCTAATTCCTTTTTTGACAAGGAAGAATTAGTTGTTACTATTGTTGATAGATTACAAGAAAATTTAAAGTTGATAGGTACTAATGCTCAGGTTTTGTGGGATGAATATACAGATTTACTTTTTAAAAAAGAGATTCCAATGCCTTTTGCTATTAATAATGGCAAGCCTTTTATGGGGATTATAAAAGGGGTAACTAAAAAAGGGAAGTTAGTAGTTCTTTTAGAGGATGATTCTTTAGCTGAATATGGTCTTAAAGAAATTCAATTACTTTATTAAAAATTCAATATACTGTTGTAATCTACTGTTTTTTAGCTTCATTTTTTTTATGTATAATAAAAAAAAGATGTTTTAAATTGTGTTAGATTGTTGATTTTTAGTTTTTTAGTGTTTTTGTAATTGTTAAATGTTGTTTGAACACTTAAAAAAATAGTGGAAATAAGTATTTTTATTTTACTTTTGGATTTCGTTTTTCGTAAAAAATCTGTTAGAATAAAATTAAAGTACAATTTTATAGCTAATATTTTATCGGAATTCGTAAGTTTTGCAAGCTTGATTTGTGATATACGAAATTATATTTTAAGTTATAGTTTGTTCAACAAGCTGTTTTTTAAATCTAAATAACTTAATATTAACCAACTAAAAACTCAATTTTTATGAGCTCAAGTCTCGAATTTGCGGATTATGCAGTGTTTATAATCTACTTTTTAATTGTATCCATTTATGGGTATATCGTTTACCGTAAGCGTGAACAAAACGAACACGATGCTAAGGCGTATTTCTTAGCCGAAGGAACTTTGACATGGTGGGCTATTGGAGCTTCATTAATTGCTTCTAATATTTCTGCGGAGCAGTTTATTGGAATGAGTGGAGAAGGTTTCTTCTTAGGAATTGCAGTTGCTGCTTACGAGTGGGTTGCTGCTATTGCCTTAATTATCATTGCGATTTGGTTTATTCCTGTTTACTTGAAAAACAAGATTTATACCATGCCACAATTCTTAAAAACAAGATACAATGAAACTACAGCGTTGATTATGGCTGTTTTCTGGTTGTTTTTATATGTTTTTGTAAACTTGACTTCTATTTTATATCTAGGAGCTGTAGCAATCAACGGATTAGCCGGAGGAGATTATCTGCATGTAATTATGTTAGGATTAGCCGTTTTTGCTTTGATTATCTCTCTTGGAGGTATGAAAGTAGTTGCCTATACTGATGTTATTCAAGTAGCGGTATTGATTATTGGAGGTTTAGTAACTTCTTACATTGCTTTGACAACGGTAGGAGAATATTTTGGAGTAGGAAAAGATGCTATTGCAGGATTCAATGTGTTAATGCAAGAAGCACCGGAACATTTCAAGATGATTATTCCTCGTCCAACAGCTACTTCTACACAATTAGAAATTGACAAATATTTGACTTTCCCTGGAGTGTTATCGTATTTAGCAGGTATCTGGATTATTAACCTGAACTATTGGGGATGTAACCAATACATCACACAAAGAGCTCTTGGAGCTGACTTAACTACAGCTCGTACTGGAATTTTATTTGCAGGATTGTTAAAATTGTTAATGCCTGTAATTGTAATGTTACCGGGTATTGCAGCTTATGTTTTATACGAAGGAGGTCATTTACCACAATTAGTAGGAGGAAAAGACGGTGCTTACTCGGCGATGTTGACATTCTTGCCTACAGGATTAAAAGGGTTATCAGTGGCGGCATTAACAGCAGCTATTGTAGCTTCGTTAGCAGGTAAAGTGAATAGTATTTCTACGATTTATACTTTAGACGTTCATAAAAAATACATTCAAAAAAGTGCTTCAGATAGAGCTCAGGTAAACATTGGTAGATATGCTGTTTTTGCTTCTATGGTTCTTGCAGTATTATTTACATGGAATGATGTTTTAGGAATTGGAGGAGTAGGAGGATTTACTTATATCCAAAAATATACAGGATTCATTAGTCCTGGAGTATTTGCACTAGCTGCTACTGTAAGTTCATAAGCAAGACCTGCTGCTACATTCTCTAGTCTTTTAGTAGCTTCTAGTACATAATCCTGCAGTTGCTTTTCTAGCTTGGAAGTATCAGCAGTAATCATATCTTAACCTTTGACTGCTATGATTCTATACAGGATGACTGCACCTAATGCTGAATGCTCTTGAATGCTATCAATGTTGTAAGTAACACCTGAGAAAGTAATCTTATCT
>JALRGZ010000152.1 GCA_023253295.1 Flavobacterium sp. | reverse complement strand
GAGAAGCTACTCCGAAAGTATAAAAATTAATCTAGGTTTTTATTAGTTTCAAATAAAAACGCCACAAGAGAATTTCTTTTGTGGCGTTATCAATTATTTCAAAATCTGAGCGGCGTGCTCTTTGGTTTTTACATTTTCAATCACCTCATCGATGATTCCGTTTTCGTCAATTACGAAAGTGGTTCTATGAATCCCATCGTATTCACGTCCCATAAACTTTTTAGGTCCCCAAACGCCAAAGGCTTCAATTACTGATTTATCTTCATCGGCTAATAAAGGAAAAGGGAATTCGTATTTATCTTTGAATTTAGCCTGCGCTTTTTCCGAATCAGCACTAACGCCTAGCAAAGCATAATTATTCGCCTGAAAACGCTCGTAATTATCTCTTAAGTCGCAAGCTTCAGCCGTACAACCTGGCGTACTTGCTTTTGGATAAAAGAAAACGACTAATTTTTTTCCTTTATAATCTTCTAATTGATGTGGTTTCCCGTCTTGGTCTACGCCAAAAAAATCGGGTGCTTTATCTCCTTTTTTTAATCTTATCATGGTTTTAAGTTATCAGTTATGAATTATAAATTATGAGTTATTTCAATAAATAATACTAATTAAGAAAATTGAAATTGTCATTGCTATTGATTTTTTGCCATTACCATCCAAATTTCTTTTCTTTACATTTCAAAATTAAACCAAAATGACCAAACAAGAACGGGTAACATTTGTTATAAATACGTTAAAAGAACTTTATCCTAGTATTCCTATTCCACTGGACCATAAAGATCCTTATACTTTGTTGATTGCGGTTTTGCTTTCGGCTCAATGTACCGATGTAAGAGTGAACCAAATTACGCCTTTACTTTTTGCGAAAGCAGATAATCCTTATGACATGATTAAAATGTCGGTGGAAGAAATCAAGGAAATCATTCGTCCTTGTGGTCTGTCTCCTATGAAATCAAAAGGGATTCATGGTTTATCACATATTTTAATCGAAAAACACAATGGTCAGGTTCCTGATAATTACGAAGACCTTGAAGCACTTCCAGCTGTAGGTCACAAAACAGCTAGTGTGGTGATGTCGCAGGGATTTGGTTATCCTGCTTTTCCGGTAGACACGCATATTCACCGTTTAATGTATCGCTGGAATTTGTCTAACGGAAAAAACGTAGTGCAAACCGAAAAAGATGCTAAACGATTATTTCCGGAAGAATGCTGGAACGATTTGCATTTGCAAATGATTTGGTACGGAAGAGAATACTCGCCTGCACGTGGTTTAGACTTAGAAAAAGATATTATCACCCGAACAATTGGCCGAAAAACCAATCTGGAGGGTTATAAAAAATAAATCTCACTAGCTTTAAACAACTAGTGAGATTTACCAAAACAGCTATTGCTAGCTAAATTAATTGGCTATAATTTCAAAACTTTTGTCTTCTACTTTTATAAAGTAAAGTGCTTTGGAATAACTTAGCAGAAAAGAAATAACTTCTTTTTTAGGTTTCATCTTTGTAGTAACTTGATTTTTTTTAGAGTAAATTTTTGCCATACGGTATATCTTAGGATTAGTTAGAATATAACGTAGCTACTTTCTAAATATTGTCTAGTTAGTCAAAATAATTTGGTGTTTATCAATTACTTTTCTCAAATTCATCAATGCATAACGCATTCTTCCCAGTGAAGTATTAATGCTTACTCCTGTTACTTCTGAAATTTCTTTAAAACTCATATCTTTATACATACGCATAACCAAAACTTCTTTTTGATCTTCCGGGAGTTCTTCAATTAACTTTTGAATATCCATTTCAACCTGATCAGCAATTAACTGATTTTCGATGGTCAGAGAATCATCGGACATGACCGAAAAAACAGAAAACTCTTCTGTCTCTCTGTACAAAGGCATTTTCTTGTTTTTTCTAAAATAATCAATAACCAGATTATGCGCAATACGCATGACCCATGGAAGAAACTTCCCTTCTTCGTTATAAGAATTGGATTTTAACGTTTTAATTACTTTTATAAAAGTGTCCTGAAAAATATCATTGGCGATATCTCTATCGGATACTTTTGAATATATAAAACCATAAATTTTGGATTCGTGTCTTTTGATTAAAGTAGCTAAGGCATCTTCGTTCCCTGCTACATAATCCTTTACCAACAAAGCGTCTGGAGTCTGAATATTAGCTATCATAGTAATACTTTTTAGTGAGTTAAATTGGGGCTATTTTCTAAAAAGTAGTTTTGTACTATAGGCGCTTTATTTTTTTAATGAATTGATTTTCAAATTTAACAAATAATTATTTTGCTCTGCAAAAAAATTTAACAAAAATTAAACCAAAAACAATCTTTTATAAAATTTTATAAAATTTTATAATTTATTTACATTATTTCAACATTCCTTTTCACAACACTAAAAACCTTATCGCTTTCCGTTTTATGATTGGATTCTGTTCTATTCTCAGTTATAAAATGATTACTTTTGTACAAATTGCATTTTTTCATATGAAAGTTGACTTTTCGAAAATAGATCCTAAAAAAAATATCATCATTAAAGGCGCTCAAGTTCATAATTTAAAAAACCTTGACGTTGTAATTCCCCGTAATAAATTAGTGGTTATTACCGGACTTTCGGGCTCAGGAAAATCAAGTTTAGCCTTTGATACTTTATATGCCGAAGGGCAACGCCGTTATGTAGAAAGCTTATCTTCTTATGCCCGTCAATTTTTAGGACGATTGGACAAACCAAAAGTAGAATACATCAAAGGAATTGCTCCTGCCATTGCTATAGAACAAAAAGTAAATACTACTAATGCTCGTTCAACAGTAGGAACTTCAACCGAAATCTACGATTACATTAAGTTGTTATATGCCCGAGTTGGAAGAACTTTTTCGCCAATATCCGGTCGTGAAGTCAAAAAAAATACAGTAACCGATGTTATCAATGATGTAAAAAATCTGGAATTAAACAGCAAATGGTTACTTCTGGCTCCTATTCATCTTGAAGAAGGAAGAAAATTAGAAGACAAATTAAAAGTATTGTTACAACAGGGATTTTCAAGAATTTTAGTAGACAACGAAACGGTTCGTCTGGACGAAATAGATCAACACAGTTTAGACAACAAAGATGTAACCTTAATTATAGACCGAATTGTAGTTAAAGAGGAAGAAGATTTCTTTAATCGTCTTGCTGATGCCGTACAAACGGCTTTTTATGAAGGAAAAGGAATTTGCTATTTACAAGAATTAAAATCGGAAAAACGATTGGATTATTCAAATAATTTTGAATTAGACGGCATTACTTTTTTAGAACCTAACGTACACCTTTTTAGTTTTAACAATCCTTATGGTGCTTGTCCGGCTTGTGAAGGCTACGGAAACATCATCGGGATAGATGCTGAATTGGTTATTCCGAATACCAGTTTATCAGTTTACGAAAACGCCATTTTTCCATGGCGTGGCGAAAGCATGAGTTGGTATCGTGACCAATTAGTCAATAACGCCTATAAATTTGATTTTCCAATTCACAAACCGTATTTTCAATTAACCGAAGAACAAAAAGAATTAATCTGGACTGGAAACTCTTACTTCCAAGGATTGAATGACTTTTTCAAAGAACTGGAAGAGAAAAATTATAAAATACAAAATCGCGTAATGTTATCGCGATACAGAGGAAAAACCAAATGTCAGGCTTGTAAAGGCAAGCGCTTACGTCCTGAAGCTTCCTACATTAAAATCAATAATAAGACCGTTTCGGAATTAGTAGACTTACCAATTCGACATTTAGTTGATTTTTTCAAAAGTATCGAATTGAACGAATACGAAGCCCAAATTGCCAAACGATTATTAGTTGAAATTAATAACCGATTGTCTTTTTTAAGCAATGTAGGTTTAGATTATTTAACCCTAAATAGAAATTCAGCCACTCTATCCGGAGGAGAATCGCAACGAATTAACTTAGCCACCTCACTGGGTAGTAGCTTGGTCGGTTCTATGTATATTCTGGACGAGCCAAGTATTGGTTTGCATCCAAAAGACAGTGAACGTTTGATAAAAGTATTATTATCACTACGTGATTTAGGCAATACAGTAATTGTGGTAGAACATGATGAAGACATCATGAAAGCTGCCGATATGATTATCGATATCGGTCCCGAAGCAGGAACTTTTGGTGGGAATTTAGTAGCACAGGGAACTTTTGACGAAATTCTGAAATCAACTTCTTTGACTTCCAAGTATTTAAATGGCGATTTAGAAATTTCGGTTCCTAAAAAACGACGCCCATTTAAAAATTTCATCGAAATCAAAGGAGCACGAGAAAACAATTTACAAAATATTGATGTTCAATTTCCACTGGATGTACTTTCGGTAATTACCGGAGTTTCAGGAAGTGGAAAAAGTACATTGGTCAAAAAAATTCTTTTCCCTGCTCTACAAAAAAAATTAGAACATGCGGGTGAAAAAGCCGGACAATTTACTGAAATGTCCGGTTCATTTTCACACATCAAACATATCGAATATGTAGATCAAAATCCAATAGGAAGAAGTTCTCGATCTAATCCGGTAACCTATATTAAAGCCTATGATGATATTCGTGAATTATTTGCAAAGGAAAAATTATCCAAAATAAGAGGTTACCAAGCCAAACATTTTTCTTTTAATGTGGATGGTGGACGTTGCGAAACTTGTAGTGGCGAAGGAACTATTAATGTAGAAATGGTGTTTATGGCCGATGTGCAACTTCCTTGTGAAACCTGCAACGGCAAACGCTTTAAAAAAGAAGTTTTAGAAGTTATCTATGAAGGTAAAAACATCAATGACATCTTAACAATGACCATTGATGATGCGGTACACTTTTTTGGCGAACACAAGCAAAATAAAATTTCGCAAAAACTAAAACCTTTACAGGATGTTGGTTTAGGTTATGTTCAGTTAGGACAATCCTCTTCTACTCTTTCTGGTGGGGAAGCTCAACGCATCAAACTAGCTTCATTCTTAGTTAAAGGAGCAACTAAAGACAAAGCTTTATTTGTATTTGACGAACCAACTACCGGTTTACATTTTCATGATATTAAAAAACTTTTAGCTTCTTTTGATGCATTGATCGAAAAAGGACATTCTTTATTAGTTATTGAACACAACCTCGATCTCATAAAATGTGCCGATTGGATTATTGATTTAGGTCCCGAAGGAGGAGAAAATGGCGGACAATTATTAGCTGTGGGAACTCCTGAAGAAATAATCAAGAATAAAAAATCGATTACCGCTCAATATCTCAAGGAAAAGCTATAAAACAGAAAACTCCGTCTTGTTCTAAAACGAGACGGAGTTTTATTAAAATATACCATTGACTAACCGTAACATTCTTCTTCGAAAATTTCACCATCTTCATCAATTGCTATGATGATTTTCTTTTTCCTTTTGGAATTAAAAGCCTGACACATCCATGGAATAGACCACAAACCAAATGTTGCACATGAAATCCAAAAATTCAAGTTATGATTTACCTTCTTGGGCTTTTTGGAAAGCACCACAAATGGTAATTTATTATTCACCTCTTCAACCACAAAACCTTTCCTAACTTTTTGAGCTAAAACATTTGATAATAACTTTGAATTCTCATTCAAAATAAGTGTATTGTTTTCCATTTTTTGAGGATTTAATCATTTGAATGTTTTATCAAAAACACAAAACATGCTACAAATTTAGTACCACAAATTAGGATATTCAATACCCACTTTTAGTGATTAACATTTAAAAATAACGTTTTGGAAAACTATTTTCTAAGAAACTTTTGGATTAGATTATCTAAGGCTTCATTAATCTGTATAGAAATTACCAATTTATAATGTAAATAAACATAAGCAATACTCACTAAAATTGATTTAAAAGCTATAGCCACAATGCCGTTGACTGGAAAATCCCAAAAGTAAAAAGCTAAAAATAAAACTAGTGTTAATCCCATAGAATACAAAGTCTGCATTGTAAAGGGATAAAGATCCAATCTCTTTTGAACAAAAACTAATTTAGCCAAGCTATACAAGGTTACAGATAATAATATAGCAATAGCTGAACCTAAAATCCCATACATTGGAATAAAAATCATATTCAAACCTATCGTCATCAAAACAACTACAACTCCTAAGAACAAAACGGATCTATAATGTTTGGTATTAAAAATAATAGCCATATTATTTCCCAAGATCAAATCGATATATTTAGATAGGCCTGTTAAGAAAACAACCCATAAACCTCCGCTGTATTCTTCCGGAATCATTTCGTACAATTTATTGATGTTGACAAAAATGCACAGCATCACAAAACCACCCACTATCTGCAAATTGATAGAAGTCTTTTTATACAAATCATCCAATTCATCATGCTTTTCCTCGTGCATTAATTTAGCCGTAATGGGATAGGTAATTTGATACATGGCCTTACTTGGAACCGAAATTACCAGAGCAATATAGGTTGCTACCGAATAATAGGCAATATTCTCAATTTTAATGTATTGGTTCAGCATTAGCTTATCAATATCTAACAACAAGGTAGCCACTCCACCAGATAGAATGATGTAAAAAGTATATTCTGAAATGGCTTTTACGTTATGAGGAATAGTAAGTTGAAATTGTGGCTTCTTCAGATAAAAAGCATAGAACATAGTTACAACACAAGCTAAGAAATAAGTAACTGCCGTAATATAAATAAACTGAAGCGGACTAATATAACCGTAATAAACACCTACCAAAGCAAATAAAGATAACAAACGTAAGCCTACTTCTTTGATAAAATTCCCAAATACCGAATGCATATGCACTCTTGCCCAGGCATAAAATATTTCGAAATAAGCCATACAAATTCCTATGAATGGAATAAACCACAAAAAGTCTTTTACAATAGGATTAACCTTGGATAAATAATCAGATATATCTCCGTAAAAGAATAAAAAAAGCACTAACAAAGGAATAGTCAATACCAGTGGAAACAACACCACAAAAGATAAAAACTTCGATTCTTCTTTTTCATTTTGACATTGAGAAAAGAATTTTACCAAAGTATTCTGCATACCAAAAGCCAACAAAGGCATAATGATAGCCGCTGCAGAAAGAATGTAAGTGGTTAGGGCATAATAGGTGCTTCCTAAAAAATAAGGGTAAAAATAAATGGTATTAATACCTCCAATTGCAAAACCAAAATAAGTAACAATCGTATTTTTTAAAGACTGATTTAATACAAGCCCCATATTATTTAGGATTTAAAAAGTAACGAAGCGAGTTCTTCTGTCAAGTTTTTTCTCGAATATTTTTGCAAACCTACTCCATAAGATTGCAGTTTACCTTCTAGAAATTGCGTATAATATCCCAAAATCACTTTTTTTAATTTTTCTTTTTCAGTATAATCAAAAAACACTCCGGTATTGGTATTGGTTATTATTTCTGCGAAATCAGAACCTTTTGGTCCAAGTGCAATAATCGGACGATTAGAAACCATATATTCAAACAATTTCCCCGGAAGAATACTTTTCGTTTCATCTGAATCTATTTCGATAAGCAATAAAACCTGAGATTTTCGCTGATGAACTATCGCCTCTTTATGAGAAACATAACCCAAATTATTCAAATAAGCCTCTAATTCAAATCTGGTAATACTGTCTAAAACTTCCTGACTTACTGCACCAATCAATTTGATTTCTAAATGCGTTTTGAATTCCGGAATTTCTGTAAGTAACTCTACTAAGGATTCCCATAATATTTTAGGATTCCTGGCAGAAAGAAAAGAACCAATATGTGCCAAAGAAAACTTAGCATCCAATGGTTGTTTCTGCACTGTTTCCACATCATAACCATTGGTAATTACTTCGATTGGTTTAGTAGTTAAAGCTTCAAATTCTTTCTTAGTCGTTTTACTCGTCACAATAATCGTATCGGCAGCATTTAAAACTTCCGATTCCAACTGCTTGTGTTTTTGAGCCGCAAAATTAGATAATCGCAACGATTTGTGATAACCAATAGTGGTCCAGGGATCTCTAAAATCAGCAAACCATTTCAGATTTAATTTGTTTTTCAATTCCAATCCTATCAGGTGCAAACTGTGCGGTGGCCCCGAAGTCACGATGGTTTCAATATTATTTTCCAGAATGTATTTTTCCAAATATGCTACCGAAGGTTTTACCCAAAAAAAACGGGCATCAGGAATAAATAAATTACCACGAATCCAAAGAAAAAGTTTATCCAGAAAGGATTGTTTTTTTTGATTGGGAATAATCCCCGAATTCATTTTCTTGGTTTTATTCTTCGATAAAAAAGAAGCCAATTGATAAGGTTCAAATATTTTTTGCTTTAGAATAATAGCCTTATCCGAAACATCCTTAACCAAATTCTCATCTACAATTGGATAGGTTGGATTTTCAGGGATATAAACAATGGGTTGGACACCAAAATCGGGCAGGTATTTAACAAATTTCAACCAGCGTTGTACACCCGGACCACCTGCAGGCGGCCAATAATACGTGATGATAAGAACTTTTTTTGGTTCCAATTGATCTTCTTGTTTTTAAATAATTCAAAGAGAAAATTGCTATTCAACAATCTTACATCCTTTTTTACGCTCGTAATAAATGCCTCCTATTAAAAGCAACAACATTCCTGCACCACTAATAAGTGTAATCGTACTTCCTGTTTGAATTACCTCTGGTTCGAATTTAAATTCAATAGTATGAAGCCCTTTTGGAATCATCATTCCTCTTAAAACATAGTCAACCGGAAAGTGATCTGTTTTAACTCCATCAACATAAGCATTCCATCCCTTTGGATAATAAATTTCAGAAAACACAGCCAAACCTTCATTTTTACTATCAGAAACATACTTGATATAATTAGGCTTATACACCCTTAACTGAATGGTTCCTGTAGTATCTAAATTGCGTTTTAAACGTACATTTTTAAATTTGTTTCTGTACAATTGAATATTAAATACCGCCACTTTCTTGGTATTGATATGATCCAAAGCTTTCATTTCATCATTCGCTTTGTTAACCAATTTTATTTCATTCACAAACCAGGCATTCCCATTCGCATTGCTGTTTGGAATTGGAAATTCTTTACCTTCTTTATCCGTTTGGATGATGTATTTTACATTCAACATATTTAAGATTTCCAAATTATTCTTAGCAATTTGGTAATCAAATAATTGTTGCATTCTACGAGGTTTAGCCGCATGATAACCTCCGATAGATTTATGAAAATAAGAAGCTCTGGCACTAGAGAAATTTCCGTTTACTTCAAATACACGATAGTGTGAAGTATCTTTTAAAATTTGCGCATCGGCTGAAGTTTCTTGGAAAGGCACATCTACCTCTCTACTGCTCATAAAATCTTTATCCGAAACATATTTTCTGTCAACAAAGAATAAATCAGAAACCATAAACAAACCAATCAAAATGATGGCTGTTTTTTGCGTCATTTTATCCTTAAACAGCATCCATAAAACTCCTGCTGTCAAAAGAATAAAGAATCCGGAACGCAATAAATCAGCACTATACAGGGTTTTTCTATCACTCTTAATAGCCTCTACAAAACCAGGACCGTAACTTTGAGCCATATAGCTATCACTAGCACCCGAAAAGCTAAACATACCTTTACATAAAAACAAAATAGCAATAGCACCTAAACCAATCGCAGCCGACTGCCATAATCCTTCCCATTGTTTCACCTTATCAGCTTTACAAAAAGATTGCAAGCCCATAATAGCCAAAACTGGGAAACATAATTCTAACACAACTTGGATGGAAGAAACGGCTCTAAACTTATTGTACATCGGTACATAATCAATAAAGAAATCCGTTAACATTGGGAAATTTTTACCCCAAGAAAGCACTAAAGCTACCCCAGCTCCTGTTGCAAAAACATATTTTATTTTTCTTTCATCAACAATCAAACCTAAGATTGCCAATAAGAAAACCACTATACCAATATAAGCTGGTGCTGCCACAATAGGCTGATCTCCCCAATAGGTTGGCATTCCTTGTTTAGCATATTCTACTGCTTGTGCTTCTGTGATATATTGTCCTTCTCCAATTTGTTGTTGTTGAAGAAATTGAACTATTTCCGATTCTTTACTCAAACTTTCATTATTTGAACCACCAAAAAGACGCGGTGCAATCAAATTGAAACTTTCAGCAATTCCGTAGCTGTACTCTGTAATGTAATCGCGAGTCATAGCACTGGTATCCGTACTAGCTGAACCGTCTGGTTTAAAAGTCAATTCGCTTTTTCCGCGGGTACTAAAATTAGCATATTCAGCGGTAGCCATCAAATTAGTAGCATTAGCACCTATGGCTAAAATTCCGGCTACAGCCAAAACTCCAACAGAAGTTAAGAGTGCTTTATATTCTTTTTCTTTTATAAAATTAAACGCAAAATAAGCCGACAAAATCAACAACAAAATCAATAAATAATACGTCATTTGAAAGTGATTGGCATTGATTTCTAATGCAGTTGCTATCATCGTCAACAAAGCTCCCAACACATATTTTTTTTGGTAAACCAATAAAAAACCTGCCACTACTAATGGCATGTAAGCGATAGCATGTGCTTTGGCATTGTGACCAACGCCTAAAATAATTATTAAATAAGTAGAAAAACCGAAGGCAACTGCCCCGAAGAATGCTTTTAAAGGATCGGTTTTTAAAACCAAAAGCAATCCATAAAACCCTAAAAAATAAAGAAATAAATAATCGGCTGGACGAGGTAAAAAACGTAAAAAATCATCTACGGCTCCTATAAAATCATAAGGGTATTTAGCCCCTAACTGATAAGTAGGCATTCCTCCAAAAGCCGAGTTCGTCCAATAAGGCTCTAAATGCTGGCTAGCTCGAAAATCATTTTGCTCCTTAGCCATACCGGTATATTGAGCAATATCCGATTGAAAAATTTGTTTTCCCTGAAGAACAGGATAAAAATAAATGAGAGAAACTAAAACAAAACCAAGAATGGCAATAGCGTGCGGATAGAACTTATTTATGATTTTCAATTTTCGAGAATTTTATTAAAATGGATACTATATGGGACAAATTTAATCTATTTCTTCGTAATCCACATAATCTCCTACTTTTTTGGTTTCTCTAGATTTTTTTACATTATCGGTGTTGTAAATAAAAGTTTCGCCTTCAGTATTTCTTTGCCAAGTATCCTGATACTGACGTTGTTGTTGCTGATGCATATTCTCACTCGCTTTTTCCACTACTTTTTTGATCACCACAGGCAAAAACAATTTTGCCAAAAATCTAAAAATGTAATAGAAAGAGATAATATAAAATAAGGTTCTGATCAATCCTGAAAAAGATGCAACTTGCATAATCAAATATTTTTTTAGCAAAATTAACAAATACTACGTTCAAAATTAGATTATCATTCTTAAATAAATAATAAAATATAGTACTTTTGGAAAGCTTAATACTCATAAAATCCCAAACATCATGTCGAAATTAAAAATTTTATTAGTTACAGCTATTTGTTTTTCAACTCATTACAACTACGCTCAGCACACCGATGAAATTAATTCCAACAGACCCGGAGAATCTATGTCCGCCTACGCAGTTGGAAAATCAGTGATTCAAGTAGAAACAGGTGTTTATGGTATTCAAGAAAGCCATCGATTATTAAATTACAACGCCAATGGATACGGCTTGGATCTGGATTTACGTTATGGCTTCCTTTTGGAAAAACTGGAGGTAATAGCTAATATCCAATACCAAAAAGAAGATTTCGCATCTCCTTACAACCAATATCAAAAATCCGATTTCAAACAAACGGTTTTAGGAGCTAAATACCTCATCTACGACCCCTATAAAAATTACGAAAAGAAAGTAAACATCTACAGCTGGAAAGCCAATCACGCTTTCAATTGGCACCAATTAATCCCTGCTGTTTCTATATATGCCGGTGCTAATTTTACAATGAAGAATAATCCCTATTCTTTTTCTCCCGATGCTATGATTTCACCCAAAGCAATGTTAATTACCCAAAATCACCTTGGAGATGGCTCCTGGGTTTTTGTAACCAATATCATTGCTGACTATCTTTTGACGGATTATCCAAGTTACGGCTATATCATAACCTTAACCAAAGGAATCAATCGAAAATGGTCCGGATTTATCGAAAATCAAGGTTACAAAAGCGATTTTTACAGCGATGCTATTTTTCGTGGTGGAGCAGCATTCCTAATTGGTAAAAACATGCAAATAGATGCTTCCATCAGTCACAACTTAATAAAAGACACTCCAACTGTTTTCTACGGCGGAGTTGGTTTTTCCTGGCGCTACGATGCCGGTTACAAAGAAGTCCGAATGGATTTAGATGATTCCCCATCCAAACCCAAATCGGTTCGAAAAGCAGCCAAAAAAGACCAAAAACGAAGAGACGCAATCCAATAAAGAAAAGATAAAACAACAACATGATAACAGTAAAAGAAGTTACTAACAAAAAAGAACTTACCGAATACATCAAATTCCCTTTTTCATTATACAAAAACAATGAATTCTGGGTTCCGCCCATTATCGCAGACGAATTAGCCAATTTTGACAAAACTAAAAACCCGGCTTTTGAAAATGCTGAAGCGTATTCGTATATCGCATACAAAAACGGTGTAATTGCAGGACGTATCACAGCCATCATCAATTGGGCAGAAGT